>JAFGUM010000046.1 GCA_016938515.1 Spirochaetales bacterium
CACATAAAAACATACAATTCTTTTACGATTATAGTTGACAGACCGCTCAGGTCTCTTTTAGATTTCACCCTACGATGGTCGCGGGTGCCATAGGGCTACGGGCTCGGGGACCAGCGGCATAATGCGCAAAGGGAGGATCGAAATGGACCCTATACGGGACACGGCGATGCCGGAAAACGCGTTGGAGCTTGCGCTCATGGGCGTCGGCGAGTATAGCCAGGCTCCCGAAGTTCCGTTCGTCCGGTTCGACGATTACGAAGACGACTACGAGGATGATTTCGAGGAAGAGGACGACTTTGACGACTTTTCCGAGGAAGAAGACGACTTCGACGACGAAGACGATGACGACTTCGACGACGAGGAGGATGACGACTTCGACGACGACTTCGACGAAGAGGACGAGGAAAGCTCGGATTACGACTACGAGGATGATATCGACTACAACGATTTCGACGAGTGAGTCTTCACGCGTCCACCGCTACAAGCCGCTCCCACGACTGTCGGGAAGCGGCTTTTTTGGTTTTTGACTCGTACTGGAGTCGCTAAACGCCCGAAGGTTCTTTAGCCGGCGCGCCTGGCGCCTCTACCGGTAGTACAACCGCCTGGTACCACAGTTTTTCAAGCTCGTAAAAAGCCCTGGCTTCTGTAGACATGACGTGTACGACAAAATCACCAAAGTCCAGAAGACACCACTGCTCGTCGTCAGCGAGCCGGGGCCGGCGCAACGCCGACAAGCCAACGGCAGAGAGGTATTCCTCAGCGTGACGAGCCAGAGCCTTCAAGTGGGTAGAGCTCGTAGCGGTCGTTATTATAAAGTAGTCGGTCCACGTGGAAAGTGCTTCGAAGTCGAGCACAACCGTCTCGCTGCCATTATGCTCCGCCAGGTGCGCGGCACAACCCAACACAGTTTCGCGTAAATCAGTAGACACAGTTCCTCCCGTTAAAGTCCCGGCCCAGGATGATGACAAAATCAGCGGGACTCGAGCTGGGCACGACTTCGTCCTCTACTACCCGACAGCGAATCACGTTGGCCAGCGTAGTGGCTGAAACCCTGTCTCCGTAGCGATCAATGATGCTCGTCGTTGCCACATCGGTCGTAGGAGCGTTACCTACCGACACGACCTCATAACCAAAGCTCTGGAATATCTCCGCGGTCTTCTGCGCCAGCCCCCTGGACGTCGTCCCATTGAGTATTTCAAGCGTAAACACCTTGTCGGCCAGGGCAGTGGCTTCTGCGTTCAAGAGCGCGTTGAGCGACTGCTTGACGATATCCTTTACCAGCTCTCCGTCGTAGTGAGGGAACAGCAGCATACTGCCTTCTACCGAGCGATACGCGCCGGTAAGACGCTGCAATACTATTCTATCCGCGTCAAGCCGGGCAAATTCCGCGAATAGTCGCCGGAGCGACTCTGCAGGAAGGTTGGTGCTGAATCTCTTCTGTAAAACGGGGTACACATCGTCCCGCTGTATAAAATCCGCTTTTTCGGCAAGCCTCCTGAGCATCGCCTGGAACAGCGATTGTCGCGTTGCCACTATCTCCGAATCAGGAGCGTCGGGATCCTCAAACGACGCGTACGCCTTTGTCTTGAGCCCGTCGAGCACCACAAAACCGGAAGGCAGGATGACAGGCTCATCGTCTATCGTCGTAGACACACGGTTGGGTATGAATACGCGAAAACCGTCGAGCAGATCCGCGAGCTCCGACAGGGCCTGCTCGTCAAGTATCAGGTACCAGTCCAGTACGGCTTCTGTAAGAACCTGGATCTCGTTCAGGTAAGCTTCTGGATTCCCCGGTTCGTACAGCGCGTCTATCCTGTCCACCCGATTGAGCGATTTGATTATAAGCCCGGTCTCACCGGGAATATCGAGCATCGCGGCGCGGGCATTGCCGGGGTAGTACATCAGTATTTCAGTAGCAGCTGGTTTGCCGCTCCGCTCCAGGATTATTGCCATGTTGATGATGCGTTCCTCGCGCACCGCGTCTTCAACCGGATCGCTCTGCAGCGATACGACCATGAATACCGACGCGGCAACTACGACAAGCACTATCGCGGCGAGGAAAATCATGCTTTTGTCTACAATTGTTCGGGCCATCTGGAGATGCTCTTTCCTGTTAGATCATTGTACAGGACGAACGTCGTCGCGGCAACGGTTCGACCAGAACGGGTGATGTCATCGAGCAAGGTTTCCACCGTGGCAGCCGCGAGCCTGCGAAGCCCGTCAAGGTTGCTTTCGCCGTCGCGGGCATCGTACGTACCGATTACCAGGCCATCGCGTACCGAGGCGGCCCAGTCCCTGCGGCTCGGCTCGATCTTGTCGGCTACGTACACCGCGAGCGCTATCGGTCCCATGCCGGTCTTGCCCACGGTATGGTAGGCTATGGCCTCAAGGATTTCCGGGTCGTCTACGAGATGCTTGCCAGCCAGTAGCACCGCCGCGGCCGGCCCGTGGGATAACTTGGGGTTTTCAAACACTATGTCAGGTAGCGGGCCATCAAACGCGCGGGCCAGCGCAAGCTGCTCAGCCTGAGGCATACGCTTGCACAGATCGTGCGCGAGCCCTGCCAGGTACCCGGCACCCTGATCCAGCGAGTACCGCGAGCATATTTCCGCTGCCGTCTCGGCCGCACCAATGCAGTGCAGGAGCCTCTTTGGCTCCAGCATCGACTCTGCCAGCTTCAAGACCGCCTTGACTACTGGCCCGTTCCTGTAGTCAGTTCGATGCAAACCGGTTCCGCTGTCAGTGTTTTGCGTATAGTTCATGGCTGTCCACGTAGTCCGCAACTCCACTGGGCACGAGCCAGCGCCAGGGCTTACCGAGGGCTATCCTCTCCCGTAGATCCGTTGATGATACCGGCAGAAGCGTGTTATGCGCTGTGAGGTGCGGAAAGTCCATGCGCCATGACACGCCGCTGCGCCTGGCCACGATGACGTCGGCAAGAGCGCACACCCCTTCAGGATCACGCCACAACGCGAAATCCGTTGCCAGGTCGTCACCAATTACCATGCCTGTTTTGCCATCAGGCCTGTAAGCCGATGAAATATATTCAAGCGTATCTACGGTATACGAAACGCCTCCCCTACGAAGCTCGCAGTCATCTACCACGAACAACGACCTGCCGTGAACCGCAACTTTGAGCATCGCCAGTCTATCCTCCGGGCTCGCGCCTCGCGCCGGTTCCTTGTGGGGGGGTACCAAAGACGGCACGAGCAGAACCTGGTCGTAGCCAAACTCCGAGGCGACTTCCTCTGCCAGCATGAGGTGCCCTATGTGCACGGGGTTGAAGCTTCCTCCGAGAATCAGGTACCTCAAACCGGTGCTCCGGTCCACGGATCGCGGTCTTCTGGCTTTTCTGCTTCCAGGACGAAGCGCAGGAATTCCCGCGATACATCGTCCAGCCCTTCTCCGGTAAACGTCGATATGCCCAGCACTTTTTCTCCGGGCAGGGACACCGCCAGTTCTGCCAGCCTGCCAGTTGTTTCCGGCAGGTCGAGCTTGGTTCCTATAACGATGCGTGGTTTTGAAACGAGCTCGTCTGAATAGCCGGACAGCTCGCCACTCAGAATGCCAAAAGCGTCTAAAAAGCCGTCATCGGACAGGTCAATTAAAAAAGCCAACGCGGCTGTTCGCGAAATGTGCTTGAGAAATCTGATTCCAAGCCCAGCACCGTCGTGGGCACCTTCTATGATACCTGGTATGTCAGCAAGAATTAGATCTCTGTCAGCCACGGTAAGCACACCAAGATTGGGTATCTTGGTGGTAAACGGATAGGGCGCGATCTTGGGCCTGGCGTTGGTAAAGCGGTCAAGCAAGCTTGACTTGCCGGCGTTAGGGAATCCGACAAACCCTATATCGGCCATCAGCTGCAGCTCGACGCGCAGCTCGACGGTTTCACCCGCTTTGCCGGGCAGGGCGCGCCGTGGCGCTTGATTTACGCTCGACTTGAAATGCACGTTGCCCCAGCCGCCGTTACCGCCCCGCAGGAATACCCAGCGTCCTTCTTCGCTCTTGCCAAAGTCTCGCAGTATCTCACCGGTGGCCGCGTTCTTTACGACGGTTCCCGGAGGAACGGGTACCAGTACATCAGCGCCATCAGCGCCGTGTTTGTTGCTACCCTGGCCATCCTGGCCGTTCTTCGCCTTGTAGTGGTGGGCATAGCGCAGGTGAACCAGGGTACGTACGTTCTTTCGCACTTCGAAAATAACGTCGCCTCCCCTGCCACCGTCTCCACCGGAAGGACCGCCGAGCGGCACGTGCGCTTCGCGCCTGAACGCGATGCAACCGTTACCCCCATTGCCCGAAGATACGGTAATCGTCGTTTCGTCAGCGAACTGTATCATGCTGGTACCCTGTCTTTCCGCGAGCGCGGTAAAAAAAACCGTCGCTCGGCTTCAGCCGGACGCGACGGCACAAAACGCGACCGGGGTTGCCAGTCGCGATACATAGCCGCGGCGCCGCGGCGGAAGGTCAGGCTTGTCTGGGTTCGATTCCCGCGTACTTGCGTCCGCGGTATTCGCTGAACACGACCCGGCCATCCTTGAGGGCAAACAGCGTGTCGTCCTTGCCCTTGCCGACGTTTTCACCGGGATGAATCCTCGTTCCGCGCTGGCGGACGATGATGGAGCCCGCTCGCACAACCTCGTTGCCATACGCCTTTACGCCGAGATGCTGGGGATTGGAATCCCGGCCGTTTACACCTTTATGTGGCATGTAAGTCCCTCCCATCGCTTTCTATTGTCAGTTCTACGATTCCGGGGTATTCGCGCTCGACGCCCGAAAGCCCGATTGACAGAAAATCGCCAACGCCCCTGAGCCGTTCTACCGTCTCGGGAGAATAGCCGCTGATCTCGAAGGACAGCGCTCCAGGCGCCGGAGCCCGGCCAGAAGCGCTGACACCCGCGTAGCTGGCCGCTGCTTCGTACGCCGTGCGCAACAGCACGGTTACCGCAGCGCAAGCCGGGTTGTTACCCGCCTTGGCGTTGCCAGCGTGACCTTCGGCGCGGGCGTGCCTGAGCACCCCATCCGGCCCGAAGGACAAAGCTACGCGTACGAGCTCAGTTCCCAACGATTTCGTCGACCGTCAGGAGCGTGTACCGCTGCCTGTGGCCCTGCTTCCTGCGATAATCCTTCTTGGATTTGTACTTGAATACGATGATCTTGTCGCCTTTTTCCTGCGCTTTGATCGTCGCCTGTACCGAAGCGCCCGCTACGTACGGAGCACCGATGTGTATCGTATCGCCTGAAACGAGTAGCACCGAGTCTATGGCGACCGGGGTTCCGGCTTCGCCTTCCATGTGGTCTACTCGTAGCACGGCGCCCTTCTCGGCGCGATACTGCTTGCCTTGTACTTCTACGACTGCGTACATTCTGTCAACCTCTTGTGTTTCGTATGCCAAGGCCTACTGGCTTATAATGCCCCGATCGGCCGATGCGTACCGGATTTGCGGCCTGGACAGGCCAGAGCGGCGCCAAAAATTTGGCGAACCGGCGCGATTTTATACTATGCGCGCCAGTCCAGTGTCAACCGAAGCCGCGGGGACGTCGTCTACATAGCCTCCAGGAAGGGAATGCACAGCAGACCAAGCCCGTTTCTGAGCACGACGAGTACCGCCTCAGACAACGCCAGACGCGTAGCTGCCAGATCGGGATCTTCACAGGTGAGTATCGGCTCATCGTGATAGAACCTCGAAAAGGCGCTTGCGACGGCGTACAGGTGGGAAGCTACCACCGCGGGGTTGTACCCGGCGCCGGCCAGCTCCACGGCTTCCGGGTACGAGGCGACAAGCTTGACGAGTTCCCACTCGGCGTTGCCGGAAAGGAGTTCCGGTTTGATGGTACCGGCGCCTGCCTTGCCTTCGCCACGGTCCCGCTTTCGCAGCATGCTCGAGATGCGGGCTCCCATGTACTGGATATACGGGCCAGTATTGCCGTTGAATGACAGGGACTCAGCTGGGTTGAATATCATGTCCTTAGAGGGCGTTGCCTGCATCAGATAGTAGTGTACAGCGCCAAGGGCGACCTGCTCTGCCGTGGCTACGGGGTCTGCCACGGAGTCTTCCCTACCCTTGGACTGTATTTCCTCAAGAGCCTGATCGCGCAGCGAATCGAGCAACGTATCAGCATCGACGACCGTTCCTTCTCGCGTCTTCATCCTGCCTTCAGGAAGGTTGACCAGTCCGTACGACAGGTGAAACAGGTTTTTTGCCCACTCGTACCCGAGTTTTTCAAGAATATAGAACAGCACCTTGAAGTGGTACTGCTGCTCGTTGGCGACGACGTACACGAGCCTGTCAAAAGGCCAGTCTTCGTGGCGGTGTATGGCGAGGCCGATATCCTGGGTCATGTATATGGACGTGCCGTCCTTGCGAAGCAGTACCTTTTCCTCGAGCCCTATGGCAGACAGATCGATTCGTACCGACCCGTCCTCCGCCTTGAAGAACGCCCCGTTGGCCAGCCCTTTCTGCACTTCTTCCTTGCCGGTCAGGTAGATCTGGCTTTCGTAATAAAACTTGTCGAATGAAACGCCGGTTCTATCGTACGTTCGCCTGATACCACTCACGGCCCATTCGTTCATCGTCTTCCACAGATCGATGGTCTCTGGATCCGCAGCCTCCCATTTAACGAGAAGATCCTGCGCTTTTTCTTCAGCCTGGGGGTCTTCTTTTTTAAGGTCGTTGAATCGCACGTAGTAATCACCCACGAAATGGTCGCTTTTAACCTTTTCCGAGTCTGGCGTAGTACCCTTGCCATAGGTCATGTATGAAAGCATTGATTTGCATATATGAACGCCACGGTCGTTGATGAGGTTTATCTTGAGCACTTCCGCACCGTTGGCCTTGAGGATGCGCGAGACACTTTCGCCAAGCGCGTCGTTGCGAAGGTGGCCGAGGTGCAGGGGCTTGTTCGTATTGGGGCTCGAAAATTCAATCATTATGCGAGTGCCAGCCAGCGAATCGCTGGAACCGTAGGACGCCCCCGCTACAGGGGCGGAGACTACCGCCTTGGCCACCGCCGCCCGGTCAAGGAACACGTTGACGTACGGCCCCACCGCTTTGCACGTGCCCGGCGGCAGGGTCGAGCCGGCGAGCCTCTCGACTATCGCCGCGGCGATCTGCGGCGGCCCCATGCGCAAAGGCTTGGCCAGTGGAAATACGGGAAAACCGATATCACCCATCGACGCGTCTGGAGGGCTTTCAGCGACTATCGCGGAGGCGATGGACGGATCAGCGCCCTTTTCTTCAAGGTATGCGGCTACGGCGGTCGCGATCGCGGCCCTCCAGGCTTCTCGTAGTGACTTCACGGTGATCTCCAAAAAAGCAGGGTATCGCTCAGCGCCGCTACGCGCTCCGAGCCGAACGCCAGTGTAACGAACAGGCCAACTCGTTTCAACGACCGTCAGGGCCCTGGTCGAGTCCTGCTTTTTTGAGGAAAGCGGCTTCATCGAGGATGGTGATACCCAGTGATACCGCCTTCTTGCTTTTAGCTGATCCCGAGCCCGGATCGTTGGTAACGAGATACGTAAGACCAGAAGCGACGCTGTTTCTTACGGTGCCACCGAGCGATTTGACGAGAGCCTGGGCGCGCGACCGCTTCATAGACCCAAGTTCCCCGGTAAAACAGAACGACTCTCCGGACAGCGGCCCTCCTTTGGTATCGGGCGTACGTATGGACACGACGCCAGCAGAGATAACAGCGTCCATAGCCGGCCCGAGAGCCGCGAGACCGTCTGCCAGGGCAACGGCGGTAATCTCTCCAAAGCCGTCTATGCCCGCGAGCTCCGCAATGCTCGCCTGCCTGAGTTTACCCAGCGTGTCGAAACCGGCCATCACCGCCTTTTCTATCATCAGCACGCCAATACCTTCTATATCAAAACCAGCCACAAACTCCGCCAGAGAGGGCGTGTTTTGAGCCCTCAGATTGCCAACGATGCGAGAGGCGCTCGTTTCCCCCATGCGCTCGTAGCGCGCCAGCTCTTCAACCTCCAGCGTATAGAGGTCGGCTATATCGCGGACACGACCCGCATCGAACAGCCTGCGCAGTATCGTTTCACCAAACTCCATGACGTCCAGCGTAGACAGCCATTTTTCCAGTCGATGCAGCGATTTCTTTGGGCAGGCAGGGTTTGGACAGTACAACCTCGTACCTTCGTCGATGAGCGTAGCCCCGCACGAGCACGACGATGGTGGCACAATATCGGCGCTTGCTTCTGGGTTTTCAACGAGGCCCTCTATTTTTGGTATGATCTCGCCACGCTTGACGACAACGACCTTTGACCCAATCCGGAGCCCCATACCGCGAAGCGTGTTCGTGTTGGCCAGGCTCGCCCGCTTGACCGTCGTGCCAGCCAGCCGCACCGGTTCGATGATGCCAACAGGAGTATACGTTGCCCCAGATTCGCTCCATTCAACGTCGAGCAGCGTGGTCGTAGCTTCTTCCAGTGGAAATTTGAAGGCTATCTGCCGCTCTGGCCTGGCTCGCTTCATATCATCCATGTCAACGAGCCTGGCTTTTACGACGAGGCCATCTATGTCGTAGGGCAAAGCAGCCCGGCTATCCATTACGCGCGCCCGGTAGTCTACCACCTCGAATGGAGCATTGAGTACCGCCGTTTCCACCACGTTGAAACCAGCAGATCCGAGCCACGCCATCTTGGCCACCTCATCATCGAACGGTGGCTCGGGCGCGGTGGCAAACGCGGCGTCAGGCCCCTCGTCATATAAGCCCGCGGGCGCCGCGTCGTAGCATAACACCTCAAGATGCTCAACCCCTGCGCCGTCTTTGCGCTTCATGAGACCGTTGGCGGCGTTTCTGCAGTTGGCCTTGTCGGAAAACAGCGCGGCATGCGTCTCGTGCGACATGACAACCTCGCCGCGTACTGCACCGCTCCAGGCTACAGCCAGACGCTCCGGCACCCCCGTCATCTTGCGGGCGTTGGCGGTAATATCATCGCCTGTCATACCGTCGCCTCGCGTAACGGCCCGAACGAGACGCCCGGCTTCATACTGAAGTTCGAGGCTGGCGCCGTCGAGCTTGTGCTCCACCACGTATTCTGGTAGTCGCACCTTTTCGCACCACGCTAAAAACTCCTCGGGATCGGCTGCTTTAGCCTGGCTGCCCATCGGCAGGACATGGCGGGCCTTCTGAAACCCGTCTGAGGCATCACGGCCAACCCTGGCCAGAACAGCACTGTCCGGCGCGAGCGCGACAAGCTCATCCCACAGTTCGTCAAAGGCGGCGTCTGATATTTCGGGCGTTCCGTTGTAGTACAGGTTCTGGTGCCTGGTTATGACGGCTTCCAGTTCGGCGACGCGAGCCGCAGCCGATTCATCGCGTTGATTCATGGTGTCCCCCGCCAGCAACTTGTTACGGCGATTGTAGAATGACCACCGCGCGAGGTCAACGTCAACGCTTCGCAGTCGTGCTGTTGACAGGGGAGCTTGACCGGCCACGCAGGGCAGGAGTACGGTCTTCTCATGCCGCGGTCGCGGTCGAAAGCGAGTCTCCCGATGCGTACTGCTACTCTCCCCAAAGCGACAAAGATGGCCGTCATAGCTCCCGCCGCGTTTCTGAACAGCCTCGCCATCGGCACTACCTCGCTTGGCATGCTGTTTATCGTCAAGGACCTGTACGGGGCGAGCCCCGCGCTCGTAGGATGGCTCGGCGCGACATTTTCCGCTGCATACCTTACGGGTTGCCTCACGCTCGGCAAGGTCGCGCGTCGACTGCGCCCAAGGTCGGCCATGGTGCTGACACTCTCTGGCAGCGCCCTAGTCATGGCTCTCTTTCTCGCCTGGCCTGGTACAGCGCAAGCCTTCATCGCCAATGTGGTCTACGGCTTTGTAATGGCTTTCTTCTGGCCGCCACTCATGGGTTGGTTGTCAAAAGGACTGGAAGGTGCCGAGCTCAACAAGGCAACAAGCCTGTTCAGTTTTTCGTGGAGCATCGGCATCATCCTCAGTTCGTACCTGGCGGGCATACTGTCGGAAGCTGGAAAATTCCTGCCGATAATCGTTTCAACGTCCTTGTTTGGCCTTGACGCCGCCTTCGTGCTCGTTTCGGGGCTCTACGTCAGTGACGATCCGCCAGTGCGCGCACACTCGGTTGATACAGCACCGTCGGTAGATCGTTCTACGCCGCTACGCTACCCAGCGTGGCTCGGCGCGTTTCTCATCTACATCGTTATGGGGGTTATCTTCAACGTTTTTCCGGTATTTGCGCGGGACGAACTAGCTCTCGGCGAATCAGCGGTGGGACTCGTGCTGATGATGCGGGCACTGGCGTCGACAGCGGGATTCCTTGTGCTCAGCCGCGTTACGCTCTGGCAGTTCAAACGAGCCGCCCTTCCCGCGCTGTCTGTACTGACGGTCTTGGTGCTTATCGCGCTGACGCTTACTCATACTGCTCTTGGCTACGCGTTGTGGTTCGCGGCCATTGGCTTACTGCAGTCTATTATGTACAACAATTCGCTGTTCTACGCTACGAGCGGCGCACCCGACCGGGATCACAGGGCTTCTATCCATGAAACGCTTCTGACGTTTGGGCAAGTTGTCGGCTCTATCGCCGGAGGTATCGTGTACCAGGGTTTTTCGATGACTGCGGTGTTCTTTGCCCTTATCGTCGCGCTGTTCACCGGCGCGCTCGCTCAGACCTGGATGGTCGTAACGCCACGCCGGCGCCCCCTCGTCAACCGCCGCTCTTGACGAACGCGTCTTTATAGCCGAGTGCGCGAACCCTTACGAGTGCTACGCCACTCTCGTCTCGGCTCAGAGGCCCGATGTAGACGCGCCACGTATCACGCCCCCTGGTGTTTACCTTCTGCGTGAGCACCGTAAAGCTTGCGCCAAGAGCTGCTATCGCGTCTCTGGCTGCGGATTCACTGCCAAAAGCACCAATTTGGATATAGTACAGGCCCTTGACGAGGGCTGTTGTTACAATGGCCGCCGGAGTCGATACAACGGGTTTTTCCACTGGCTTTTCTACGGGTTTCTCTACCGGTCTTTCAACGGGTACCGTTACGGGGGGCTTGGGTTCAGTGGGTTGTAGCTCCACGATATACTCTTTGGGATCGTCCAGGGTTAGCTCCGGTTCCGTTTCTACGGCAGGCGGCCCTATCATGGGAGACGTATCGGGTTTCTGCACGGGCGCGTCTGGAAGCATCGCCACGGTACCATCAGCGGGAGTACCCGGCTCCGTGGCGGTATCGGCGATCGGCGTTTCCTCGGGCTTGCGCTCTGCCTCAGCCAGGTCGAACCATTCTTCTTCCCCGCCTACCGGGCTCACATCAGCCGGGGCACTGACCGCCGGCACTTCCCGGGGTTTGGCTTCTGCGTCCGCCAACTCATAGCTCTCATCCGCCGCAAGCGGATCCGGTACGATAGGTGTATCGGCTGTAGGCACTTCCTCTGCCTCCGGCTGGGCTTCCTCCAGCGCCACGGTCGTCTCGGCTGCGCCGTACACGGGAGTTTCAAGCGCGAGAGCAGAAGGACCTACTATAGCGGGCAGCACTATCTCACCTTCGGCGAGACTCGTAGCCGGAATCTCTTCGCGTGGCGCTTCGAGCAGCGCGAGGACAATTTCAGGAATCTCGTCAGCTTCGATCTCTGGCCAGGCTAGAAGAGGACTCGCCCCGGTTGGAGCCATGGCCGGCGAGGTACGGGCAATCGCGTCGGCTCGTTCCGCGGCAGGTGTCGATGGGTCGTACAACGGGTACGCGGATGGCGCGCTGGTGTAATCGGGAGCCATCCTGCTTATAGCTACCGCGCTTTCAGCTGATGGAACGCCAGGGGAAGCCAGCTCAGCGCTCGCTTCGTCAGCGAGAAGAGTCGGAGCGTCGCGGCTGTAGGCCATGGCGCCAGCGCGGGCAACGGGTTCTGGATCAGCCAGGGCTACCGTTACCGGAGCTGAGAGCGGCGCCAGGGTTGCCACCGACGAGATATCGGGTCGCAGGGCGGGAGCTTCGTAGCGTCTTGGTGTGTCCGAAGGCATAACCCTGATAGGGGTTTCGTCTGGCTCCGGTAACAGGAGCGCCAAGGCTTCGGGTTTCTCTACCGCGGGTTCCACTGGAACCTCCGGCGCCTCTGGCGCTTTGGCCACTGGCGCGCTGGGTTCGGGTAGTTGGGGCAATACTATGGTACGAATAGGCCGTGGCTTGGCAGCGGCAACCGATTCTGGCCGCTCGCGTCCTACGGGTGCGGGCTCGGCGACCGCTACCGCCGCTGGTTCCAAAGTTGTGGACTCGGGTGAATCAGGGCTGATAGCCGCGGGAACTTGGGGTTCCAGCGCCGTCACTGCCTCCACCTCTGGTGGCTCCACCTTTGGTGGCTCCACCTTGGCTGGCTCAGGCGCAATCGGCTCGGCTGTCGCGGGTACCGGTGAGCGCCCTTCAGCTGGCTCGACGCGGGGGCTTGAAGTGGAAGGTTTTACTATCGCTACTGACGGCCCGATCGGAGCCAACTCGTAGCCAAGCTTCCGCAATTCCTCTGCAGCGAGCAGGCGAGGGTTGAGGTCAGGATCGATTGATGTGCTCGACCCGGCGGCGGGAGCCAGCTCAACCGCGCTGCGGGGTTCTGAAGCCCTGACCCTCGCTACCCTCCCTGATTCAAGGCCGAGTGCGGAAGCCGCTTCTACGGATACCATCATGAACACGCCCGCGTTCTCAAGACCCCTGGTAACGATAACCGTTACGGAGCGACCGTTCTCCAGGTTTACCACGTCTACCGAGGTGTTTCTGGGAAACGAATTGCAGGCAGCGTAGAAGCCGGAGGCGGGAAAATCGCCGTACGACCCCATCATCGCGCTGCCTTCCCAAGACGATGCGACCGCGAGAGTCGCTGCGAGCGCCATACCTATGGCCAGTACGAACTTACGCTTGGACGTATGCATGATTCCTCCACGCGGTCGCACGCCCGGCTAGAGGGCCGCTGCAACCTTCCGTTATCTTTGTACCCAGCTCTACACATGCCTGTTCCACATCCGCCCGCAACAACGAACGGGGAACACCGGCCGGTATCGTCCCTTGAGTCAGAATGCCGCCGTCACTCACGCGAATGAGCTTGTAACGGCACGACGGCACGCGAGAACCCACCACGTATTCCGCCAGAACGACGATTACAAAATCAACCATTCCTTCTATTGAAGCTTTCGCCGGTTTGAACGCGTCAAACAACGGCCTGTCTCCCGGCGTGGGCCTGGAGTTGGTCGCTATAAAACCACCGTCGAACAGCGCTTCGAGAACTCCCTCTATTACGTGCTCAGACGAATCCAGACGACTTTCGTCGGCGTCAGCCACTGATTCGTACAAGACTATTTCAACCGTCTGCGCGGACAGAGGCATCAACGCGGCGGACAACGACAGCACAAGGCTTACAAGGAGAGCTCGCATCGTTCGTATCCTTTTCTTCTTAACCTATCGGAAGCAGCGCGACGTCAGTTGAGGCATTTCAGGCTTTCGATGCGTCGCGCCTTGCAGGGTACTTCGCCTTCGTGATAGCCTCGAGCGTGCCCGACGACACGGTATCGGGCAACTACGCGGAGGCCTGTGAAACATGGAGTACTACGCCGTACAGGTTTGGACGGGCAAAGAAGATGAATACGCAGACAGGTTACGCTCTGATCCCCGTATAACCTCCGCGATATTCGTACCAAAACGGGCTGTGCCAATACGACGGGCCGGTAAAATCAGACGTGAGGAACGCCCCCTGTTTCCTGGTTACGTGTTTATAGCATCAGAGTCGGGCTCGCTCGACGTTACGCAGCGCTGGGTTCTCAGAACAACGAGTTTCTTTGTCAGAGGCTTGCCTTCCACCAAAGAGCCAAAACCAGTTCAGGAGCGCGATCGCCGCCTGCTTGCCCATTTTATATCGTTTGGCAAAGTTGCCGATATATCAAAGGTGCGCTTCGACGCCGATGATCGTATCGTAGTCGTCGAAGGCCCTCTCAAGGGACTTGAAGGATTGATCGTCAAGGTGGATGCGCGCAAAGGTCGAGCCAAAATAAGGCTGGATATGTGCGAAAACTCGTTCCTCGTCGATCTGGGCTTCGAGATACTCGATAGATCGGCGAAAGGACCGTAAGGCGACGATGGGCAACGCTACGGAATCTACCAGGATATACATTATTGGCGCCGGTTTTGCCGGCCGGACCATAGCGCGGGAAATAACCGAAAAAGCCGTACTCGGCACCATCGTCGCCTTTCTGGACGACGACGGCGCCAAAGTAGGGCACCGTATAGACGGCATTCCGGTTCTGGGTCCAATACGGGACGTCGTAAAGCTTCTGGCCAGAACGCCGGCAGACGAAGCCATCATCGCGATGCCGAGCGCTTCCCGGGATTTTTTACGTGAGCTGTATTTCCTGCTCAAGGACGCTGGATTCTCGCGGATCCGCATCGTTCCGGATATTGCGCAGATAGTAGAAGGCGACGCCCACCTCGTCCAGGCTCGCGAGATTGATCCGCAAGACCTGCTTGGCAGGACACCGGTAGCCATCGGCCTGCGCAAGAGCATCGCGTGGCTTTCGGGCAAGCGCGTGATGGTAACGGGCGCTGGCGGCTCCATAGGCTCGGAGCTTGCCCGGCAGCTGCTGTCTGCCGGCGTCGAGAGGATGTACCTGTTCGGCCATGGTGAAAACTCCATTTACCAGATAGACCGCGAACTGCGCGCCCTGCAGGCTGGTGGCGTAGGCGTATCAACCGCCATCGTTCCCGTTATAGGAGAACTAAAAGACAGGGCGTACATGGACAACGTGATGCGCCGGCTCAAAGCCGACGTAGTATTCCACGCCGCCGCGTACAAGCACGTGCCCATGATGGAAGCCAATACGGTCGCAGCCATAGAAAACAACGTTTTTGGCACCAAGAATCTCGTTGAAGCGTGCCTGTCGTCCCGCGTGAAGCGCTTCGTCCTCGTGAGCACAGACAAGGCTGTGGAGCCGCTGTGCGTGTATGGTGCTTCCAAGTTCCTTTCTGAGCGCATCGTGCTGGAAGCGCAAGGCGAAGCTGGCCCCGGATCGCACTATATGACCGTGCGGTTTGGCAACGTGCTCGGCTCGAGGGGCTCCATACTACCGCTCTTCATGCAGCAGGTCGCCGCTGGCGGCCCCGTAACGGTAACCGACCCGCGAGCCACCAGGTTCTTCATGACGATTCCTGAAGCGTGTTCGCTCGTGCTCAAGGCTGGCGGTACGGGTACGGGTGGCGAGTCCTACCTGCTGGACATGGGCGAACCCATACTGATACGCGAACTGGCGGAGCAGATTATCCGTTTCTCAGGGTATACCCCCGACAAGGACATTCAGATCGAGTACATAGGTTTGCGCCCAGGTGAGCGACTTGAGGAGCGCCTGACGGCAGGTAACGAAAAACTGGAGCGAACCGACTACCCGCTCATCAACCGCCTGGTTCGTGAAGGACCACGCTTTGACCTTGAATCCGCGCTCAACGAGCTAAAGCCAGCGTGCTATCCAGACGCTGGCGCTCCCGCCACGTACCGCAACCGCAGAGCGCTGCGGTCGGTGCTGCGTGCGTTCATTCCAACCGTCGAGGAGCAAGCCGATGAGCCAGAATACTGATTTTTTACCGTTTGCCAGACCATCTTTGGGTACGGAGGAAGAAGAAGCCGTACTACGCGTGATGCGCTCGGGGTGGCTTACGACGGGAGCGGAAGCACTGGCCTTTGAAAAGGAATTCAGCGAGTTCGTCGGTGTTCCGCACGCCCTGGCCGTGAATTCGGCTACGAGCGGCTTGCATCTGGCGCTCGAAGCGCTCGGCATCGGGCCTGGCGACGTCGTACTATCGAGTCCGTACACGTTCACGTCCACCGCCGCCGTAGTCCGGCACCTTGGAGCCGAGGTTGCTTTCTGCGACGTTGCTCCGGGATCGTACAACATCGA
>JAFGUM010000367.1 GCA_016938515.1 Spirochaetales bacterium
CCGCGCTGGGCTACACGGTAGACCGGAGCGCTCCCTTTGAGCACAAGAGCGCCGACTTCTTTCTGGAACACTACGCCGCCGCCGGAATCGCGGCCTTCAACGCAGACAAGGCTCTGTGCGCCCAATGGCGTTACGTCGACCTGCTGTTCCAGCTGACCCGGGACGAACTGAACGGACAGGGCGGCCTGTTCGACACCGCCCGGGTGGACGATACCATCATGGAGAGCTATTTGTTCTTCGTCGTCGGCCTGGCCGGGGAACGGTACACACGAACAGAACTCGCGACCATTACCCGCGAGATAAACAAGGTGTTCCCGATGCCGGTGCTGGTGGTGTTCCGCCACGGCGACACGCTTACCCTCGCGGTCATCGACCGTCGCATCAGCAAGCGAAACGAAGACGCCGACGTGCTGGCAAAGGTAACGCTGATCAAGGACATCAGGATCCATGATACCCACCGCGCCCACGTGGAGATACTGCACGACCTATCCCTGGACGCCCTGCGCTCGCGCTACGAAGTTCACAATTTTGTGGAACTGCACCGGGCATGGCGGGCAACGCTGGATATATCGGAACTGAACAGGCGATTCTACCGGGAGCTGTCCAACTGGTACTTCTGGGCCATGGAGCGGGTGCGCTTCCCGGAGGACGACGCCCAGGCTCCGGAGGTCCGCAACGCCACCAATCTTATCCGCCTGATTACCCGGGTCATCTTTGTCTGGTTTATAAGGGAAAAGAACCTGATACCCGAGAGCCTCTTTGACCGGCGGGAATTATCCCGCGTGCTCAAAGGCTTCCTCAAAGACGACAAGGCAAACACCTTTTACCCAGCCATCCTGCAGAACCTGTTCTTTGCCACGCTCAACCAGAAGATGCACGAGCGTGAGTTTGCCCGTGAAGGCGACTTTACCGTCAACAAGGCCCAGTATGCGGTCAAACTGCTGTACCGCTACGCATCGCTGTTCGCGGTCAGTCAGGAAGAAGCCCTGGCCCTGTTTAAGGACGTGCCCTTTCTGAACGGCGGGCTGTTCGACTGCCTGGACAACAAGGGGGGCAAAAACCTTTATATTGATGGCTTTTCCCGCAACCCCGCCAAGCAGGCCGTCGTGCCGGACTACCTCTTTTATTCGCCCGAGCGCGAGGCGGACCTGAACGGGGTCTACGGCACCACGGGCAGAAGCTACAAGGTGCGGGGCCTCATCGACCTGCTCAACGCGTACAAGTTCACCATCGCTGAGAATACGCCCATAGAAGAAGAAGTAGCGCTGGACCCGGAATTGCTGGGCAAGGTATTCGAGAACCTTTTGGCCAGCTACAACCCGGAAACCCGCAGCACGGCGCGCAACCACACCGGCAGCTTCTACACGCCGCGGGAAATAGTCGAGTACATGACCGACCAGAGCCTCAAGGCGCACCTGTCCCGGGCCCTGGTCGAGCGCGGCGGCCTTGCAGCCAGCGACGCCACCGCGGGGCTGGACATCCTCTTTGCGTACACGGAAAAAGAGCACGCCTTTACCACGGAGGAACGCAACGTCCTGATCGAAGCCATCGACGGCCTCAAGATCCTGGACCCCGCCTGCGGCTCCGGCGCCTACCCCATGGGCATCCTGCACAAGCTGGTCTACATCCTGCACAAGCTCGACCCCAGCAA
>JAFGUM010000368.1 GCA_016938515.1 Spirochaetales bacterium
AACTGCGGGTTGATGAGGCTTTCGTACTTTGACCATGATTCAAGCGGGTGGATGGCTGGATACTTGCGCGCGTCGGAGCGCTCGCGCGACAACCCGTGGAAGGCACCCACCACCTTGAGAGTGGCCTGCGTTACCGGTTCCTCGAAGTTGCCGCCGGCCGGCGACACCGTACCGCCTATCGTCACCGATCCCGTCTCGCCGCTCTTGAGCCTCACGATACCAGCGCGCTCGTAGAAACCCGCGATCACCGACTCGAGGTACGCGGGGAACGCTTCCTCGCCGGGGATCTCCTCGAGGCGGCCCGACATTTCGCGCATGGCCTGCGCCCAGCGGCTGGTCGAGTCTGCAAGCAAGAGCACGTCCAGCCCCATCTGCCGGTAGTATTCGGCCATCGTTACCGCCGTGTACACCGATGCCTCGCGCGCCGCGACCGGCATGCTCGACGTGTTGCACACGATGATGGTGCGCTCCATAAGCGAACGCCCCGTGCGTGGGTCGATCAGCTCGGGGAACTCCTTGAGCGTCTCGACGACCTCGCCCGCGCGCTCGCCACACGCCGCTATGATGACGATGTCAACGTCGGCGTTGCGGCTCGTTACCTGCTGCAGTACCGTCTTGCCAGCGCCGAAAGGCCCTGGGATGCAGTAGGTACCACCCTTGGCCACCGGGAAGAAGGTATCGATGATGCGGTTCTTGGTAACCATCGGCTCCACTGGCTTAAGCCGCTCTGAATAGCAGTCTATAGCCCTCTTGACCGGCCACTCAAACAGCATCCTGACCGGCACCGAAGCGCCGGAAGCGTCTTCGAGCGTAACGATCTCTTCTGCCACCGTATATTCGCCCGCCGGTTTTACAGACTTGATGGTGTAGCTGCCATACAGATTGAATGGCACCATGATCTGGTGGGTAAACGAGCCCTCGGGCACCGTACCCAGCACATCAGCCCGCTCTACCGTATCCCCTGCCTTCGCGGTCGGGGTCCATGCCCATTTCGTCTCCCTGTTGAGCGCGTCGAGGTAGACGCCTGGCTCAAGAAAGTAACCCGTCTTGATGGCAACTTCCGGAAGCGGGTTCTGGAGGCCGTCGTATATCTTGCCAAGGAGGCCAGGCCCAAGCTCAACCGCGAGCATCTCGCCGGTGAACTCGACCCTGTCGCCAACGCGAATGCCCTTGGTCATCTCGAACACCTGGGTCTGGACTATATCTCCCTGTACCCTGATGATTTCCGCCTTGAGGTGGGTATCACCCACGACAATATAGGCGACCTCGTTCATTGAAACGGCGCCGTCAACGCGGACGCTGACCATGTTGCCGTTTACACCCGTAACCGCGCCTTTGGTATCTGTCATTTGCTGTCTCCGGATTCGTCGCGGTATTCCGCGGTATCGAGAACGGACTGGTAGACCGTCCGGTAGCCTTCACGGCCCTTGTCTGCGTCAAAACGCGCGCGGCGCTCAAGCACCTGCAGCAGCAACGCGTACGACATCAGAAAATCCATATTGAAAAATCGATTGACCGCGAGCGCTTCGATGAAGGCCCAGCGGTCGCGCTCGATGACGAGTTCACCCTGCAACGGGTCTTCCGCCTGGAAGGCGGCTTGCGCCGTCCGCATCGCGTCCCATTCGGGATCCGCAGGCCGCACGTGCCGCTCTGGCTGCTTCTGCAAGCGACCGGCGCGCAAGCGTGCCAATTCATTGCGAAGAGCGGCTTCCCAGCGGTAGTATCGCCTGAGCAGATCCGACGACGCGGACGCCGGCGGCGGAGCGCCGTCTTCCGGCACGTACAGAGCCGCGCTCCTGAGCGCTTCGATGTCGCCTGGCGACAGGAACCTGGACGCGCGGTCCAGGAAATCCCCGAGCGGCATGGGAGGAGCGGCCATAGTCTGCACAAGCGACGGTAACGTCGCCGCAAAATAGTAGTAGGCTGACATGACCGGCTACTTCGCCGCCTCCACGACGATGGCGGCGAGACGACTGTTCAGGTACGCCGAAAGCATTTCTGCCACGGCCGTGGCAGAAAAGTCATAGTACGCAGCCCCGCCTTTCTCCTCGATGCGGAAGCCGTCTTTCGTGCCCTTGAGCGGCTTGAACTCGACCCCTTTGCGCAACGACGCCGACAGAGCGTCCTTGAAGTACGCCTCCAGGGTATCAAGCTCCTTCTCCGGCAGCAAAACGGCCAGATTGTCACTACCACCCTTTGCCCAGGCTTCCAGAATAGCTGGTAGCGCCTTCTGTATCGTATCGGCGCTGAAAGCCGCGGTAACGTTGGCTTTCACCAGAGTGGCCAGCAACTGCTCCACCTGGCCGCGGAAGGCCAGGAGCAGGTCGCGGGATGCCTGCACGAGAGCAGCCTTGCCGGCTTCCTCTGTGCGAGCCGCGTCAGCCCGTGCCTTGTCGGCGATAGCCTTCGCTTCTTTCTCGGCGGCTGTAATGATGCCCTGAGCCTTGGCTTCAGCTTCGGCCACGATGCGCGCCGCCTCAGCGCTGGCGCTGTCGACGCCGTCGCGTTTGATGCGCTCAAGCAGTTCCTGTACGCGAATATCCATGACTTCCTCTTTCCGACTACGGTATCAAGACTCCGGCTCTAACTCTCCGGATGATATATATGCCCTTACTTTGTCAAGTTTTCGTTTGAGCAGGACAAACACCGCCCCCGGATCATCAGAATCACCCGTCAGGGCACCAGCCCTGGCCAGAAATTGATCTTCGTACGCGGCAGTATCTTTATAGTTCGAAGGATCGATTCCGTCAACAATGCTGCCAAATCTGCCTATCGATTCCAGTTCGTGCTTTAGGAGGGCGTTGTTTTCCATGTGAACGTACGAGGTAATCTCCTCACGCTCGAACCTGGCATCATTTCGACTGATGCGGCATTTAATATCGTCCAGCAGATCTTCCAGTTCGACACGGACCAAGCGCGCAAAATGACTAACGCTCGTAGACATGACGCACCTCCACCCGGGTTCCCTGCCAATGATACCGATCTGAACGACTGAACCCAGGCTCCTAGTATCGATTGGAGCAGGTTAAAACGCAAGCGTGTAGCCAGCCGTCCCTCGCCGAACCACGGCGATGCACAACTGTTCCCATGGCTCCCGAACCCCTCTGACACGCGCTCCCTCGTTGACGCGCCTCGGCCATAATTGCTATAGTGCTACCACTGCGTTTTTTAACGCACCCGTTCACACTGCGCCAGTCGTACAGCGAGGAACCCCGCAGGGGTTTCGAGATGAACGACTGTACCTTAGACGACGAGTGCGCTTTTCAACGCACCCGTTCACACTGCGCCAGTCGTACAGCGAGGAACCCCGCAGGGGCTCCGAGATGAACGACTGTAC
>JAFGUM010000369.1 GCA_016938515.1 Spirochaetales bacterium
TACGAAGGCTCACCGCGAGGCGTGCAGGCGCCTCGGGCCATCGCCGATACAGCGACTGAGCTTCAACTACTCCAGAGTCTAGGAGCCAGAGCGCCTCGTTGGCTTGTCTGACGGCGACTTGCCATCCGGCGTAGGCTTGGTGCGCACCCTGAGTACGCGGCCGGTGCCGGTACGACCAGCTTGTTTTCTGCGGTCGTCGTTGGGGCCGTGTGCGGGCCGGCTGGCGGATCTCTGGCCATCGCGCCCCGCCGGAGCCGCGTCGTCGGGCTTGCCTGCGCCGCGTGGTTTGCCCGTGTTGATGTAGTGGCGTGGGCGCTCATCGTCAGCAAGGCGCTTCGTTTCGTCACGGCCATCGTCCCTGGGTAGCCTGGCGTCGCGGCGTACGCGGGGGGGCTTGGGTGTCCTGGCCGAGGGTGCCGCTTCTTCCATCGCTTCGAGCGACTTCTGAAAAGCTTTTAGAAAATCCCCCGCGCTTTCCTGGAATACCACGATAGAGCGTCGGTCAAAGTCGCCCGTTTCCGTCGGCTTGCTCTCTACTACCGTAAGGAACAGATCGCCAACACGGTTTTCCTTGACATTGAAGAAATAGGTTCTGCCGTCGCACGCCAGCCTCGTTGAAAAGAGTTCCCCTCGAACGCCCATCTCGCCCCTCCCTGATCATTGCCCGCGGATGGTACTGTATAACGCGCTATATTACAAGAGAGTCCGCTTCACGCACCAGCGCGGTGTGGCGCTCGAGCACTAGCGACTCCAGCGTTCCGTCGTCACCTCGCAGGTCTGCCATTATGCGGAATACCGGCTCTGTCCCCGAACCGCGCATCCACAAAAAACCGGCGGGTACGCCTTGGCCATCGTAGAAGACGATGCGCAGTCCTCCGGTTCCCGACTCGGCAAAGCCGCCAGTCAGCTCGTGCTCGCCAGAACCCGCGCTCGCGTACGCTTGCCACGTCAGGGGCCCGTACACGGGCTCCAGCTCGGCCGCTATCACCGGCCATGCCGCACGGAACAGCGGCTCGTACGCGCCTTTGAGCGCTGCATGGTTGCGCGTGCGGACGGTAAGCGCGGCCCTGGGTTCGAAGACGCTCGTCGTCGCGAAGCGTGGCAAGCTAGCCAGCACGTCGCACATCGCAAACTGCTCGTGGTAGTCGTCGGCGCGTCCGGTTCGCTCCAGCCAGAGCCGGAACGGGCCGGGAGCGCGCTTCGCGTCGTCCTCCAAATCGCGGAGGTACAAGAGCTTGAGGATGGCGGTTGTCGTGTTGAGCGGGTCTCGTACGCTGGCGGGATGCGTAATAACGCCGCCGTTGGAGCCTTCACCGAGTACCCGCACTTCGTACCCTTGCTCGCGGAGCGAGCGGGCAAGCCCTACGACGTTGGCTTCACCCGTCTCTGCACGGAAGACGCGGGCACCAAAGGCGCCGGCTATGGCTTCGACTCGCAGGCTCGTCGCGTCGTTGCAGGCCACTGCCATGCGAGGCGCAGCTTTTCCGTCGCGGCTCGCGTTGGCTACGGTCGTAGCCAGTTCCGCCAGCACTGCCAGGGCAAAGCTGTCCTGGGCTTCCAGCGAATAGGCCTCGCCGTCATCATCGTTCCAGTAGACAAAATTGCCGCGGTCGCCATCGCAGTCCGGGACGTAGCCGAATTCGTACGAAGGGTCGTGCTCGCGCGCCTTCTTGAGCGCCAGGCGACATGGCTCCAGGGATTCTCCTTCCGGAACGATGCGGTGGGCAAAGCGGCGCGGCGTGTTGTTGATGGCCGTGAAGCTGACGCCGAGTGATGACAGAAAATCACTGTCTATGGACAGGCTCCTCGCCGATCCGTTCATGTCTGCCAGAATGCTCACCCCTCTCGTGGTAACGGCTTCGCTGAGGGTGTCCAGTTCGCGTTCCTGCTCCCGCAAGATGTCCGA
>JAFGUM010000047.1 GCA_016938515.1 Spirochaetales bacterium
ATGCGGGACATCGGTATGCCAAGCCGTCGCCCTATCCACAAGAGGATATGGCGCGGTAGCCAGCGCTTGGCCGCCTGGACGTCGAGCAGAATCTGGATGAGCGCGTTCTTCTTGTAGTCGTGCTTCTCGATTATACTGTCAGCCAGCTTGAGGTCGGCTACGAGATCACCGATGACCCGTTCCTCCTGCCGTATCTCGCCGATGCGGTTGACGTAGTGCTCGGCTTCTGCCTGGAGCGACGACAACTGCCTGAGCAGGGATTGATCGTTGAACCCGAGGGAACGGTACTGTTCGATAACCTCCAACCCCTCCAGAAGAACGTCAGGCTCGGTAAGGTTTCGCGGGGTTGCCGGTGCCGCGGGTGTTGCCGCCGGTGTTTTTTTCGCTTCGGCGGCTTTTGTCTCCCATTCCTTGAGCCCCCGGCCAACTACCTCGAGGAGCTGATTCATGTCGAATGGCTTGGCGATAAAATCGAAGGCGCCGAGCTTCATAGACGTTACCGCGGAGTCAACCGTACCGTAGCCGGTAATGACGATGGGCACAATGGCAGGATCTATCCCCGGAAGCTGTTGTAGCATTTCCATACCGCTCAGACGCGGCATTCGTTGATCAAGAAGAACGAGACGAGGCTTCGTCTCTTTTACCATGTTGATTCCCTGGAGCCCATCCCGCGCAACCATCGCGCGACAGCCTCTGCCGCTGAGAGCCTGCCGGCAACCTTCCCGTATTGATTCCTCGTCATCGACGACGAGAACATCAACAGAGCTGGCCACTTCCATGCTGGTCATCATTCTACCTCCTCCTGTATCGGACGCTACCAGTACAGCAGGAATTGTGCCAATTGATGATTCATGAGTGGCGATCCAGAATAACAAGGTTTCGGGGTTTTTTGGACGGTAGGCGCGTGCGGATGACGGTACTTTTTTATCCGTCATCACGTTGCTGTTGGGAGAAAATGTACCGCGTCAGTCCTGGTTGAGCCCGTACCGGTGCATTTTCTCCCTCAGCGTCTTGCGGTTGATACCGAGGTATTCGGCTGCGCGCGCCATCTGCCCGTCGAATTTTTTTAGTGCCGCGGAAATTTCCCGCATCTCCATACGGGCCAGCTGTCCGACATCGTTAGCCCCGCCGGCGCATGGCGAGCTCGCGGGCACGGCCGTGGCTATGCCATCGGGGATGTTGCCCGGAGCGCATGCTCTGGCGATGGTCGGGCCGTAGAACAGCAGATTGTTGGCTTCTATTGTAGGACCTTCGGCCATCACGAGGTCGCGTTCTTTGAGAGAGAGGGTCATCCTGTTGATATGCCTGCCTAGCTCGGCTATCTCACAGACGCTAGACTCGGTATCCGCCTG
>JAFGUM010000370.1 GCA_016938515.1 Spirochaetales bacterium
CCCAGGCACCAGACCACGCCGGAGGCTACGAGCGTTCAGCGTATGCTTGATAGCATGGCCAACGCTGGCTATGAGTACGCTGTCGTAGAAGCTTCTTCGCATGGGCTGTCTCCACGTACCGGCCGGTTGACTGATGTTGCGTTCGACGTTGGAGTAATGACAAACGTAAGGCACGAGCACCTCGAGTTTCACGGCACGTGGGAACGATACCGGGACGATAAAGCGAGGCTGTTCAGCGCCCTGGATACAGTTTCCCACCGTAAGCGTATCGGAGGAGTCGATCGGGACGTAGCTGCTTTTGGGGTAGTCTGTGCCGATGATCCCAGCGCCGGGCATTTTTCCCATGCTACGAAACACCGAGTATATTCATACTCCTCCACCAGCGCCGCGGCAGATCTGTACGCCAGCGATATACAGAGCGACGACAGCGGCTCATCGTTTGTTATCCATGATAGAACAGGTGAACACCCGGATGAAGACCACGCGTATCCGGCTCGTATAGAACTACCAGGATACTTCAACGTGGAGAACACCCTCGCGGCGGTGCTCGTCGTATCCAGGCTCACCGGAATTGGCGTACGGGAACTCGTTCCCCTGCTACCGCGCATGGAACCCGTGCTCGGTCGCATGACGCGCCTGGTAGAAGGCCAGCCTTTCGAAGTACTCGTAGATTACGCGCATACCCCATCAAGCTTCGAGGCAATCCTGCCACCACTCAGGGCACGCATCACCGGCAAGCTTATATGCGTGTTCGGTTCTGGCGGGGAACGAGACGTTCAGAAACGACCAGCTCAAGGCCGTATCGCCTCAACGTACTGCGATGCCGTCATACTGGCTGACGAAGATCCCCGTGGAGAAGATCCCGTTGCCCTGCTCAAGGACATAGCGGCTGGCTGTGAATCGATGGAGTACGACGTTGACCTATTCCTCATTCCCGACCGCGTAGCGGCCATACGCAAGGCTGTGTCCATCGCGAAGCCAGGCGACGCGGTTCTGCTGCTGGGCAAGGGACACGAACACACCATTGACTACGC
>JAFGUM010000371.1 GCA_016938515.1 Spirochaetales bacterium
AATGCGGCGTCCTGTCCAGCATCCGGGTCTACGTTGTGCGCTACCACGGGAGCATAGCCTATATGAGTCCCGAACAAGCCAGCGCCAGTGGTGCGTTCTTCAGTATGGTCAAGAACGTCTACCATGCCGTACACGTCCACCTCCCGATAGCGGGTTTCACCCCTGCCATCTACCCAGGACAGCTTTTTGCTACCGACGACGACCTTATCTTGCCTGTACACGTCAAAGCTGAACGTCCTTGCCTCTGCCGCGGCTTCGCTACGTTCATCTTCGCTGCCAAATATGGACGCGGCTTTCAACGAAACCTCATCCTGCACCTTTGCCAGCAGCGCGTGAATAGCGTCCGCCCCCAGCACAGCCACGGTGCCGTCAGACAAGTCTGTAGCAAGGTTCCACGGCTCCACCTCATAACGCAGATAGGCGGGAACGGTAACCCGTTCGCTTATATACGGGGAGCTTACGGTGGAATGGACGACAACGTCTTTGCTGTACGTTTCTCCCGATCGCTGCCAGGCTCCTCCAGCAACGAACACTTTGTTCATTCCCGCTTCAAAACCACTATTGGCAGCACGAACGCTGTCATCCAGACCGGAAACCACCTCTGTGACCGATTGTCGTACCTTTGATACCAGCTGACGAGCCTGCGCGCTCTCCAGTTCAGCACGAGAATCCATGGCGAACCTGTCAGCCTGGGCGCGTATCGTTCCCGAATCCCACGCTGCGGCACCGAAGGCCCGGGCCTGCTGCACCGCGATAGAGCCGGTTCCCATCATCCCCCATGCCCCCAGGCTATCCTTCATGCTGGCGATGGCGGATCCAGCCAGCGCTTTGTGGTATGTCTCAAGCGCCTTGTCAGCCAGGTTTATGGTGGATACCGACATGGTATCTATCCTCCGAGCCAATCGTTCCGCATCAGAACTGACGAGGGCGAGCATAGCCCCCGTAGACGCAAGGTCAGCCGCTCTGGTCGCGCTGGCTACCCACTCGAGTTTTTCGTCGAGCATGAGCGCGTAGGTATCGTCCCACGCCTGAATTTTTTGTTCGTACTCGTCTGAGTAGGATCGTGACCATGAGGTTGCTCCGTCACGAATCAGCTCGAAGCCATCGTCAAAGTCACTTCTGCCAGCAGCGAGAATCAGCTCACCAGCCTCGGCCCAGGCAAGACGCTTCGAGTACAGGTCAGTTCTGGCTATGTCCCAGTCGGCTTCGAGCGCGGCCAGACTCGTTTCATGGCGAATCCGCGTCATTCTGTTCGTCAAGCTGGCCACTAAGCGCGCAGAATCCGCTCGTTCCTGTACCAGCGCCCCCTGTTCATCAGAATCCAGCGATTCTCGAAGCCCGGAGACCAGCTTCCGCGCGTGCTCTTTTCTGGATGAAGCTTCAGAACCGTAGGCAGCCATCGCGGCTATCCCCAGCATAGACGCGTCAGCATGGCCTTCAATGAACCGTATGTACGTTTCCTGGTACGAAGCTTCAGCGGCAACCCTGCGCGCCTCATCATCCGCGTGCACCAGTTCCAGAGCGGCCAGCGAATCGTCGGTCTGACGTCGGGCTAGAGCATACAGGTAGTTGATTGCTTCTACGGCATTCGCGGGCTCAGGCAGGCCCTCCACTGATTGGGCGTCGAGATAGCCCGCGAGTGTATCGATGTCTGCATCCGCCATCCCGCCAGACGCGGCAAGCGCGTTCCGGAACATGGATGTATTCCATGGCAGGCCATCAGAAGCGGCGCCTTCCAGTTTCGTCAGCGTCGTGCACGAATCGAGATAGTCTTCCCTGAGTCGCACCATCTCTGCCATGCCCGCTGTCATGCTGCCGACACTCGCGTCTGTTTGAGAGAACAGATCATTCATGGCGGCTTCGTACGTATCCCGTGTAGACTCGACGCCAGCTATTGAAAGACCAAAGCCTACCATGGCCGCAAACGCCATGCCGGCACTCGCCAGAAATGCCGGAACCGTAAACGCGGTAAATATGAACAAGCCGGCGACCACTGCCGCCGCCAGATACCCAGCGTACGAAATGGCCGCTACCTTCGTGTTTTCCTGTAATTCTTCAATAGTCTTGAGCGCCGCGGCGTCTATCGCCTTGTATTCTTCACGGCTGGACCAGTACGAGAACGCATCGTATGTTCCGGATTCATCACTGGAAGGCGCCAGCGGTTTCCTGGCCAGGCCGGTAACCTGCAGCGCCAGGTATGAGTCAAACACACGCTTCTCTTCCGCCCCCATGCTCGTGTACGCGTCCTGGCGCAGCGATTCCAGCGTACCACCGCGATAATCTTCCAGAATTTCGGCGATGGTCTTGCCGAGCAAGGTAAATCTTTTGCTTCCCAGAAGATCTTCACTGATAACAGATTCACGGTAATCAAGCAGCGTCCCAAACTCAGGCTCACTGGAAACGAGACGGCTCAGCACGTAATCCCTGGCCAAACCCCACTGCCGCACCTTGGCAGCATCAAAACTCTGCCCTGACATCCACGCAGCTACGTTATCTACCGTTTTGGAGAAGGCGGTTTCCCGCTCGATTGATTCACTTTCCAGATCGAGTGACACGTTAAAATAGTCATCTATCATTTCATCAGAGCTGCCGTCCGCAAAGTTGAACCCGGAATCGTACGACAAGCGCAGCGATCCATCTGTACTCACACTCAGGTAGCCGTGCATAGAGCTTTCCAGCGCGTTGCCGGAAAGAAGAGCCTCACGGGAACGACTGTACGCGTCGTACGCGTTGGCGTTGATGCTGTATTGTTCTGACAGGCTCCCAGACAAAGCTTCTCGTGCCCGCGCCACTACGAGCGTAAGTCGACGCTGTTCGTCGTACGCGGCGTAGGCCAGATTGTACTCGGCGTCATCGTAGGCTCGCGATGTGGCGCTTGAGTCGTACATGCTTGCCAGTGCTTCACGAGCTTCGACAGCACGTAGCAGCGCAGCCTCCGCCCTCGCAAGCTCCGCGGTGGGGCTTCTGTAAGCAGCGCGAACGCCGTCGTCGCCACTAGCGGTGAGGTAGGCAGAACTGGCCCACCGGTGAATGGTATCTTCACGCTCATACGATGTTTTTGCGGCTTCCAGTTCCACGTACACAGATCGCATGTACTCGTACGCATCATCGTAGCGTACCTCAGCGTTCTTGAGAATCGTAGCTTTCTCTTCATACACGGCCATGGATTCGTCATAGGCTTCGTTCGCCCGGCTGATTCCCTCGCGCATGTCATCCAATCCAGAGCTCGTGGCTCCACCGTCAGCCATCAGCGCGCACACCCTGCCACGCCTTGCAAACTCGGCGCGGGAGATAGCACGCCTGGTTGCAGACGTAGCGTAGGCTTCCGCTGCTGCTTGCCAGTCTGCTATCTTCAAGGCGGATATCGTTGGCGTATCGGCTTCCACGAATATCGTCTGGGGATCAATACTGTACCGATCACAGGCGGCGATAAAACTGGCGTACCCCGCGTCAACACCCGACTCGGCCCACGACTGCACAGCCACCTCAAGCGAGCGAGCGCGCCTGTACGATTCTTCCACCGCGTCCGCCAACAAGCCTTCGCGGAACGACGCGGCTGCGGCGGGTGCGCGGCACGGCTCGTCCTCCGGGGCTCCCGCCAGAGCCGGCGATGGAGCGTTCGCAAAGCTTCCGGCGCGCGATATGGCCAGAGCGAGTGAAGCATCGTCTAGATATTCGCGCCAATGCCGTACGCCGGTTTGTTCCGCGTCAAGAGCCCCCGCCATCGCGGCTTCGTACGATAGCGACAGCTCAAGCATCCTGGCGCTTGTACCCGCCTCCTGTAGCAGGCGCTCGGCGATACCAGAAGCTCCTTGTACCACCCATCGCAAAAACGGGTCGGTTGCCGCTCCAGTCTCAACACCTCGTCCAAGCTGACTGGCGATTGAATCATCAAAGCGCCTAGTTTCCAGATACCGAGTCAAGGCCAGAGCGTCAACGCCAGCATCTTCGCTACGATCCATGGCCCACAGAAGTGGATCACCCGAAAAGCCCCCGATGAACCGAGCTCCCACCTCGACTAGTGTCAGAACTCGTCGCCCTCGGCTCTCTACCGATGTTTCTACCCGTATGGCCGCGGCCTCGAACGCTGGCTTATCACCTTCCATCGCCAAGCGTGCCAAATAGAACGAAGCCGCGAGTTCGGCGTATGGGCTGATAACCAACCCAAGGTACGCCTCTGCTTCCGCGTCAACCGTTGTGGCGCCAACGAATTGTTCCAGGCCGTCTTCTTCAGTGATTCCGAGCGCACCTATAACCCAGTGGTACAAGCTTTCTTCCGACAATGCCATCGCGATGCTCGTAGCAATGAAGCGCTCTGCGACTACAGACGCCCCGCTCATCGCCACACGAGTGCTTTGGAGGTACCCGGCAAGCTCTCCTAGCGATGCCACCGCGTTGGCTTCGACCCGTGCCATCGCCGTAGCCAGCTCCCAGACCGACTCCTCGTCCCCAAGCGCCGTAGCAAACAGTGATTCCATCGCGAAGCCCGCTTCATCACCCTCACTCGCGTAGTACGCTGCCAGCCAGCTTTCAGCGCCTTCAAGACCAGGCTCCATGTACGAGAGCAAGTC
>JAFGUM010000372.1 GCA_016938515.1 Spirochaetales bacterium
AAGGCGATGATGGTTGTAGTTTCGTTGCCTTGCGTAAGGTCTTTCATGGTACTCCGGGTATTCGTCGTGTATGAAACGATGCTACTATAGCCCGCGTCGATCGCTCTAAGCAAGCTGACAAAGGGCGATGGCCCTGCGCCATGACGGCGGGAAAGGCCGGCTTCTCCATGAATCTCCCTTTTTTCAAGGTGCGCGTGGCTACCTGCCCGTGGATCGTATTCGACAGGACCGCGGCTGCGCTGGGTAACGGGGAAGCCCAGGACAGGTCTGACGATTACTGGTCGGACATGGCCGTGGGTACCTGCGATCGCACGCGAGGAGCCGCGGCAGAAGGCCTGGTCGTTATATCCGGGGATGAAGGCGCAGACTCGCTACGATTCTGGAACAGGGAAGGCCGAGCGGTAGAGCCTTTGCCCGGGGCGCTCCTATGCGCTTCACGGCTCATTTTTGACGCGGGCCGCGTCGGATCGGACATAGTCAAGCTGAGTACTTCCTCCGGAGACGCGGAGGTACTGGTAATAGACTCCAGAAACTTTGGCATTGCCGTGGGGGAGCCGACTCGCGAAGACGGGCTTGTGCTATCAGCCGCCTCGGTGGCGGGAGGGCTTGGCCGCCCGGCCCGCTCCGGTGTCGGCGTCATGGTGCCGGTACGATTTGGCGCGCGGACGGTGGAGGTATCCCTGTTCGATGCGCCACCGGCTAAGGCAGCGCGAACGAGGACGCAACGGTCGAGGAGCATCCCGCGCGTGGAAGCGCTTGTAGTTTCGCGTAGCGAGCTACGCGTACGCCGGGGCGCCTGCGACCCGGTACTGGCTGCTGCTGCCGCCGTCGTCGCCGCGGCTACGGCCGATTACGCGGAACGGGATGCAACGGTGATTACCGGTGGATCGGGGCTTATCGTTCAGTGGCCAGAAGGCGAGCCCGTGTTTGTCGCGGCAGCGCCGGAATACTGCTTTTCTGGCGAGTTCTGGACTATAGGAGCTCAGACATAATATGAGACTCGATAATCACGGGCTACGGCAAAGCCCATAGACAAATACAAGGCCTTGGCCGGCTCGTTTGTCTTTTTGACGAATAGCGACGCGGCCCTGCCGCGGGAATTCAGATCCTTGAGCAGCGCGCCTACGACACCCCTGCCAATTCCCCGTTCTCTGAAACGCGGCAGCACGAAAACGCCTCCAATCTGATCGCACGACCAGCCTCTGGCGTTGGTCTGCGCCCGTGCCACGACGAGCCCGTCAACGCTGGCCAGGTACACGATTTGCCGTTCCAGGGCTTTGACCTGACTGGCGCGGCACGTTTTCTTGTCAAAACTGTGCAGACGAGTCAAAACTTCTGCGCGCTCGTACGATTCTGCTATTGGGTAGAGGGCGTCGATATCCTCTGGCGTGGCGCGTCTGTATTCGACGCCGCCGGCCGGTGTGCCAAGCGCCCGGTATTGATGGGGAGTCATGCTCATCGCGTCGTACTCCACGCGCAACTCGGCTCGCCAGCCAAAAGCCGTCTCAAGCGCTGCAACGTGCTCGGCCGCACCCGCGCACGCTGATGAATGGAACGACCGCGCCGCACGGTTTGAAAGCAGGCGCGAAAGCTCTTGAACCGCGGCGTTGCCACCATCGTCATAAGCGCCCGCCAGTACCGGAAACGCTGTTCCGCCTTCTGCCATGTATACTGCCATGGATAGCGAGCCAGGCGGGGAAGCGCTTTCAAGGACGAACAAGCCTCCGGTAGACGTTCGCAGCCGTAGCCGCCCAGAGCCACTCTGGCATACCCGATAGGAAAAACCCGTGGCGTAGGCTTCGCGCGGTTCCGCGAGTGCGCGCACCGCAGCGGCGTCATCTTCACGCGCGGCGCGCCAGGATAGTGACTCGTTCACGATCCGTCCCCTATCGGGAGCCTTCCTGGCGCTTCCACATCACCCGCGAGCACCGCGAAGGCTGCCCTGAATGATTCTCGTGCGTATGAGTACACGGCGACTACGGTGGCAACGTCACTGAACGCGAGCGAGTACGCGGGGCTCAGTGCTGAAACGACGTACAATCGTTTGCCAGCCCCGCGGGCCACTTCTGCAAAAGCAGCGCCAGCCTGATTTGCCACGCAGACCACGACAGTATCCACCCCCGCCAGCTGGGCTTTGAACGCGGCGAGTTCCGCCTGGTCGGCGCGCTCTGCCGGCAGGTACGAGAATCGGTACATAATCGCATCAGGCAGTCGTGCTCGCGCTTCGTTGAAAAAGTCACCGAATGGCCCCGCCACGAGTATTCTGGCGCTAGATGGTACCGGCACATTGCGCTTTCCGAGCAGCGTGGCGCTCCGCAGGGCTTGCTCGGCAAAAAATTCCCGGGACTCGGTGCTGCGCATCGTAGCGCCGGGGTTTTCAGCCGGTACAACGCCCGCGATGCCCTTGGGGAGGAGCCAGGCAATTTTCGCGCGCAGTACGCGGCGAACCGATTCGTCTACCCGGTCGCGGAAGGTCGGGTCGTCCCTGTACAGCGATTCGAGGCGAGCCCAGACGGCGTCGTCCGGGGCGAGCGTCTTTGAGAACATCAGGATGTCGTTGCCGGCGCGCAAGGCGAGTTCCGCCGTGGCTGGCAAGCCACCACGAATCGCAGCTCCGCTCATCATGAGGTCGTCGGTGATGACGAGCCCATCGTAGTTCATACGCTCGCGCAGCAGGCCCTGAATAAGGTACGGGGACAGCGACGCGGGTTCTCCGGTGCCGGCTACCCGTGGAAAGGCCAGGTGACCGCTCATGACACCGGGGATTCCTTCAGCGGCAAGCATACGGTACGGGACGAGTTCACGGTTCCACAGCGTCGTTTCGTCGACATCGATGACGGGCAGGATACCGTGCGAGTCCAGCTCCGTGTCGCCATGCCCCGGATAGTGCTTGGCGGTGGCTATGACTCCGGCATCGGCCATGCCGCGAGCCCATGCGGCGGCAAGAATACCCGTTTCCGTGGGGTCAGACGAGAAAGCTCGCGGCCCGATAATGGTGGAATCAGGCCGCGTGGCCAGGTCCACGGTAGGCGCGAAGTTCATGGTAATGCCCAGAGCTGCCAGCTCAAGCCCGATGTAGTACGCGCTCTGGTAGGAATCGCTGGGCCATGCCGACGCGCCTATCGCCATGTTGCCTGGCGTAACACTCGTCTGGCCGCGTACGTGGCGTATCCAGCCGCCTTCTTGATCGGTGGCTATGAACGGGGGAATGCCCAGTGGCCCAGCTGCCGCGGAATGCTGGATAGCCGCGACTGCGGAGGCGACTTTCGTCGTATCCTCGGCGTTCCAGCCGAATATTTTTACGCCACCAAGGCCACGTCCCCGTATCCATGAGTACAAGAGCGGCGTAGGCTCCTCTCCCGGGTAGGAGAGCATGAACAACTGGCCGAGCCGCTCGGCAGGGCCCAGGCGCTCAAGGAGAGCGTCTACCGCCAGTTCAGGCTCAAGACCAGCAAGATCCCAGAACGACGCTACCTCTGGCGTCCGAGCGCGCTCCTGAGAAGGAGCGCCAACCACGACGGCGACAGCGGCGCCGGCTTGTACCGGCTCGCTGTGCACCGCCGTGCACGAAACAGGTACAGCCACGGCCGCGGCCAACGCTGCCAGCGTGACTGCGACCATTATGGATCGCGCTCGGGCGGTCATTGGCTATCCGGCCTACAGGTAGGCCTTGCCCTCGAGTTCGTCTATGTACTGGGACGCGCAGTGCGCCGCGACGGCTCCATCGGACACGGCGGTGATTACCTGGCGGAACGGCGTTACACGGACGTCGCCCGCCGCGAACAGGCCGGGGATGTTGGTTTCCATGCGATCATTCGTGATGATGGAGCCGGTCTCGTCCTTGGCCAGCTCCTCTGGCAGGGCCGCTGTCTGCGGGATGGATCCGACAAAGATGAAAACCGCCGCGGCATGTACGTCCTCAACGGTACCCGTAACCAGGTTGCGCACCCTGGCGCCCTCTACAGATTTACCGCCGACAATCTCGTCAAGCACGGATTCGAAGCGCACGCTTATTTTAGGGTTGGACAAAACGCGGGTTGCCAGCGCTTTCTGCGCGCGGAAGCGGTCTTTTCTGTGTACCATGATTACCGTATCGGTGAGCTTGGACAGGAACATCGCCTCGTCGCAGGCCGC
>JAFGUM010000373.1 GCA_016938515.1 Spirochaetales bacterium
GGCACGGTTGGCCGCGATTATTCTTCCTTTAAAATCATAACCATTGAGCGTCGCCAGCACCGCGTCCTCTACAGCGGGGTCTACGACGATGAAGCTGTAGTTGTCCATGGTGCGTATATCGCCTATCGACTCGTCAGCGACGCCGGGAATTTCCAGGAGCAGCTTGACGGCAATACGGGAATAAAAACGCTGCCTGCGTCCGGCACTGACAAATAGCGTAACGCCTTCACCGCGATAGCGCTTTTCACGGGTCTCGCGAGGTTCACGGGAGGCTGACTCCCCGCGCTGCTCGCCCGCGCTGCCAGGACGAGCCTTTTTATCTCGCGCCCGCTCCGGGGCAGATTGTGTACCTAAGCTCCCTGTTTCACCTTTTCTGGCGTTTCGAGGAAGTTGTTGTTTGGCTTTGTCCTTGTTCTGTGGAGCGCGTGTTGTTGCTGGTGAGCCGTTGAGCACGAGCGCCGCGGCCACGTAGGCGCGAAGGTGCAGTGGAACCCGCTGGCGGAATATGGCGCGGCACTCCTGGAGCAGGGCTACATCGCCTGCGGCGCGTACGTCAGCGAGAGCCTCGTCAAACGCGGCTTCTATGGCCGCCCGGCGGGCTGCGGGGAGTATGGAATGAGATGACACGGGATGACTCCTTGCCGCTTGTAATGATTGTTCGTGAACGGCGTGGCACCGTAGTAACGACGTCATGCACGAGTACTCTTACCATAAACGAAAGGGGCCGCGCTTCTCAAGCCCAGAGCGTATTGCGGGCTTGCGGCGTACGGTTCCGCTCAGGTACAGTACGTACGATGAAGCACGCATTCCGTCTTGTTCCGATTATAGCGCTGTGGTCGCTCACCGCCGCGTTTGCCCAGGTCGCGTTGCCAGAAGACCCGGCGGTTCTGCTGGGCCTGAGTCCTGCGCAGGCCATAGAACGGTTCGGAGCTCCGTCGCGGGTGTTTGCGGTCAGGGGAGAAGAAGCCTGGCAAGATGATGTCGTGTTCGACTATGACGGGGTTGCGTTGTTTCTGTTCAAGGACAGGGTCTGGCAGCTGCGCGTTGCCGCGCCGTATACCGCCCCGGTGCTTGGATTTCTTGTTGGTTCAACGCTCGAGCGGGCTGTTTCCGCGCTCGGCGTGCCAGATACAGAACTTGCCGGGGCGTACGAATGGGTACTACCTGGTGAAGCGTGGCCCGTCCGGCTTCGCGCTGTCCCCGATGCGTCGGGGGCCATAGCGGAGCTGTACGTGTACCGGGCTGATTTTTAGGAGCTACCATGCCCAAGATTTGCCTGTGCCTTACGGGATCGACCATAGCCCAGGATCTCGCCGCGCTGGAAAAGTACCGTGGCAAGGTAGACATGGTTGAGCTTCGCGCCGATTATCTTGATCCGGGAGAATTGTTTCATATCCGCTCGTTCCCCGAGAAAGCGGGGTTGCCTACTATCCTTACCGTACGGCGCGCTACCGATGGCGGCAAGTTTACGCTGGGCGAGGGCGTGCGGCTCGTCATTTTCGCGCGGGGGCTCGCGTTTGCTGATTCAGAGCAGACGAAGAATTTTTCGTACGTTGATATTGAGTGGGATTTTCATATTCCATCCATTCAGGAAGCGGCGCGTACCTTTGGTACCAGGATCATCAGATCCAGGCACTGCATGGATGGCACCCCGGCAAATATCGAGCGCGTGTGGCGAGATCTGTCCGCGCGGCCGTATGAAATACCCAAGCTCGCCGTAAACTCGACGAAACTGCGCGATGTCGACTCGGTGTTTGGCTTGTTTGAGGGTGGCAATGGTGGCAAGGATCACATCGTCGTGAGCATGGGCGCGTACGGTTTTTGTACGCGGGTGCTGGCCAGCAGGCTGGGTAGCATGCTCGTGTACGCGAGCGCCAGTGGCATGGGTCTGGAAGCCGCGGCTCCAGGCCAGCTCGAGCCTGCCCGTCTCATCGATACGTACCGCATTCGCGACTACGACCCAGAGTGGAGCCTGTACGGCATCGTGGGCAGCAATGCCGTCATACATTCACTGTCGCCCAGCATACACAATGCTGGTTTTGCCGCGCTGGGCTTGCACGCGCTGTACCTGCCCTTTCCGGCAGACAGCATAGAAGCTTTCCTCGCCCTCGCCGAACGCCTCGGCATACGGGGTTTTTCCATTACCGTACCATTCAAGGAAAGAATACTTCCCTACCTTTCCCAGCGCTCAGCCGAGGTTGACGCCATCGGCGCGTGCAATACGGCAGTACACGATGGACTTGGCTGGGTGGGCTACAA
>JAFGUM010000374.1 GCA_016938515.1 Spirochaetales bacterium
GTACAGTATCCAGCATATAACCTCGCCACGGGAAGCGAGGTTCGTCTTCTATTCGGCACGATGGCGCTCTGTCGCCATGGATGAGCGCCAGGGATCGAAGCGTCTGGAGCGCGTAGAATGCGCCAGCGGGTTCAGACGCTTCAGCCCGTACACCAGTCGACTGTACGAGCAATCGGTACCCTTCGGTTCCGAGTCCATCGGTGCGGGCCACGTGCACCAGTCCCGTGTCAGGCGCTACCTGCTCGAATCGTGCCGTAAAGGCCACTTCGAGCGCCGATATGGCCCAGGCGAGTTCTGAAGCAAATGCCGGATCGGCCGAGATGGTCGCTCCGGCGTGGGGTTTGAACACGCCTGGCAGGTACGAAAAGTTGCGGGGGCGCGGAACGAGGCCGGCGTCAGGTACTTTGGTTTGCCGTGATCGGGTCATGCATTTCTGTGTAGCGTCCGAGCACCCGAAAGTCAAGGCGCCGCTTGCCATGACTCAAGCGTCAGTTCGTGTTTGGCAACGGGTTTTCGCCAGAGTAACCCAGTACCCTGTTCTTGCCACTTCTCTTTGCTTGGTACATTGCCGTATCAGCGCGGCCTACAAGGGTGTCCATGGTTTCTTTACCCGTATAGGTGGAAACGCCCACGCTGATGGTTATCGTCTTTTTTTCACTGACCTGATTTTTCTCAACGCTCTCCCTGAGTTTGTTCGCCGCTATCATCGCCGCCTCGAAAGGGGTGTTCTGTAAAATTGTAATGAATTCTTCTCCCCCCCAGCGCCCGATCGTGTCTGTAGACCTGAGCGTCGACATCATGATAGTCGCCAGTTTTTTGAGTACCTTGTCGCCTTCTTCGTGGCCGTAGGTATCGTTTACCTGCTTGAAATCATCTATGTCGATGATCATGACCGACAGCGGCGTTTTGTAGCGCTCGTATCGCTGCAGTTCGTGTTCCAGAACCGCCGAAATCGTTCGCCTGTTGCACAGGCCGGTAAGTGAATCTGTGCTGGACATGATGTGCAGGCGCTTGCGCTCTGTATGTAAAAGGTACAGTGCCAGCACCAAACCGACGTATCCGAATGTGGATACTATCAGCAATGCGAAAAATCCTCCGCGCATCACTTCGTAGGCGGGGTCGTTATCCACCGAGATAATTACTCCAACGGGGTTTGCCGCAAGATTCTTTATATGGTTGACCAGCACCAATACTGGCTTCCCTGCCAATTCCGAGACGATGCCGCCGTCCCTGCCTTCGGCCAGCAGTTGTTCCAGGGCTTTGGATTTGTAGTTAAAGGCCTGGCTCATTGGATGATCCTGTGACAAGCCCCCATCTTCCAGGTACACTGTTGAAAAGGTGCTCTCTCTATAGTTGGACTGCTGAGATTCGAATACGGTGGATTCTACGATGTCCTTGCGGACGCCAAAGTAGTAGTCACAGTTCTTGAGGTCGCGTAGTCTGCTCAGGAATGACGACATGGCGAACGACACCTCAACCGAGCCGCAATGCTGGCCGTTCCAGAATAGTGGATACACGAAACGGTACCCGTTATAAATCCTGCCTTCCTCAAACGCCGTAATAGCGGTCTGGGTCTGGTTTACCGTTCGTACTGTCGAGCGGATGTCGCCGAGGTAGTCTCCGAACAGCTCGGGAGCGTGCATGCGCAGAAAGCTTGTGGTGTCAGGAAAATGAAAGTGCAGTTGCCTGAAGTGATACCGTTCCATCTGCTGATATACGGGGAGCATCAGACCGTACAGTTCAGTTCTGATCGCATCCCGTTCCGCTGCTGTTCCATTCCAGGCACGGGCAATCATCTCGTTGACCATTGCGGTATCAACGTCGCGCGAGAACGCGTACGATGAAAATATTTCCAGGTTGCGGATTATGGTTTCTATTCGGGAATCTAGAATAAGCAGATTGTTTTCTACGTGCTCCTCTGTCTGGTTTTTAAAATTGATACTTAGTAGGCTTATGATCCCTACGAGTCCAGCACTCGCCAGCAACGTGATAACTACGTGTATGGCTGTCGTCTGTTTCGTCTTCATGCTCATTGCCTTCCCTGGTTAGCCCTCCATCGCTGGCACCAGCATCCACGTCAGTTCGTGTTTGTTGTGCCATAGGTGCAGGATCCTGGATCCGCGTATCGACGCAAAATGCTCGACGGTGGGCCTATCCCATTCTTTGCCCTGCATTTTTACCGTGCAAATGAAGTTGCGCGCCATGCCCGATTCAATCCACATCGTTACCCAGTCGAACAGAGCTGGCGGGTAGCAGATAACATCGGAAAACAGCCAGTCGACAGGGCCGATATCTCCGGGCTTCAGCGTAAAGGCGTTGTGCTTTAAAAAGGTAACGCCAGGCAACTTCGCTACCGAGTCGTCCAGCGGTGCGCGGTCTACGGCTACTACTTCCGCGCCGAGGCCGGCAAGAGCCCAGGTCCAGCCCCCCGGGCTGGCTCCGGCGTCCAGGCAGCGCTGGCCGGGTGACGGGCGCGAGCCTGCCATCACGAGGGCTTCCCACAGCTTTCTGTACGCACGGCTCGGCGGGCCTTCCTTGTCTTCGACAAAGGCGAATTCCCCATTGGGCCAGGGGCTGCTGCATGCCGCGGAAGCCAGCATCGTACGCTCATCGAGGAGGGTAAAGGCGCCCATCGGAGCGCTTGGCGCGTCGAAAGGAAAGCTCCTGGGTTTGCCGGACAGGGGCGGCAGGGCTTCGGCTATCAGCGTGGTTCGCCGCGCGAGCCGCGTGGGGTAGGGTGCCCAGTTCCGCTGCATGCCGCGGAGGGCTCGCGCGGCGTCTGAAATTGAGTCAAACTCCAGCGTAAAAGGCCGGATCCACACGTTTCTGGTCCAGTACGCGGCGCGAGCCGGTCCCATCACGGTAAGCAGGTCGCCATCGCGGCGGTACGGTGCTGGCAGTTCGCCTTCCAGGTGTTGCATAAAACCAGGCGCGGCGTGGTAGCACGCGGCGTCGAGGAAGCGTGGGTCGGTACTCATATGAACTTGTGCGTCCTTGCGGCTTCGAGGAGGCGTTTGTTCCACGCGTTCTTCTCCATGTACAAGGCGCGCTGCGCCCTGTCTTCTATGCGTCCCGCTCGCTGCTGGAGTATCTTGAACGCCCTCGAGAGGACGGTTTGCTTGTCTACTGGCGGCTCGGAGAGCCGTTCTTCCAGGAGGTAGCAGAAGAAGCTGTACGTTCCCATGCCGGGGTTTATTCTGGAAGCCCGTTCTGCACGAGTCAGCGCGTGCAGTTCCACCGCGCAGTCTGGATTTCTCTCGTCGAGCCCCTGGGCAAACAGAGCGAGCGCGGTACGCAACTCGGCGAGTGGCGCGTCGGCAGAATCAAACCCGATCGACCTGCCTTCTATTTCCGAAAACAGGCTTGACCATTCAAAAGAATCCGGGGGGCCGAATGGCCGAACCAGCGGGTCTGCCGGTGCGTCAAGCCATATTCTGGCGTCGCGTGGCCTGCCCCTCAAAATGTCCAGCTCTCCCCTGAACACGCGAGCTTCGTCATCGGAGGCTTCTGCTTCAAGGTCGCTTGCCGCCGTATCAAACTCGCCCGCGTACGCAAGGGCTCTGGAGCGCCATATGCTGGCCCGTTGCGTTGCTTGGTGTATGCCGTACCGGGTGGCTTGCTCCGCCAGCAAACTGAACCTCCTGGCGGCTTCATCATACGCGCCGAGCTCCAGGTCTATCCGGCCGCGAAGGGCTTCGATGCCCAGAGCCATGTCTATCCTGAAAAGCCTGGAAGCCGATTCCGCTGCGCAGGCGGCAGCCTTGACTGCGCGGCCTAGCGCTCCGACTAAAAACTCCACGAGAGCCTTGGCGTACGCGGCCATCATGCGCTCGTATTCATCCCCTGCGGTTTCGGCCATCTCCTGCGCGTTGGTGAGGTAATCCGCCGCCTCGGTATGCTTGCCCAGCGCCAGCGAAGCCAGCCCCATCATGCGCTGGCTTCTCGCTTCAAGCTTGGGAGGCGCGCCCCGGCCCAAAGCCAGCAACGCCTCGCGCGATCCCTTGGACGCCCGGTCGGCGTCTCCGGTAGCGTAGGCGAGCTCCGCGCGCACCAGGGCTTTGACCGCGAGTGACCGAGGACCCGCGACGCGCTCCTCGGCGGCCGCGGCGGCGGCTTCGCTTGATGGCCTGTCCGCGGCCATCAGCGCGGACCAGAACCTGTATACGCAAGCCGAGGATGCGGACAGGAAGCCAGGATCGACGACTCGGGGATTATCGGGGCGCAGTACGTCTTCGAAAAGACATTCGTAAACGATTCGTTCTTCGTCGGGTTGTTCACCCACGCGATGAAGAAATCCCAGGCTGGGACGAATCCTGCCGCTTCTGTACAGGCGCTTGAGGAATTCCGAGAAGCCGCGTTCCATTTCAGCCGCTACGCTCTGCCCGATAATTTTGATGATGGCAGGGGCGTCGAGTGGTTCCAGGGGGCCGTGTGAGTCATACGGTGCAATAAGCCCGACTCTGGCAAGTACGCTGCGGATGAGGGCTTCTCCCTCGGGTTTGAGCCCGAATCCGAGCATGTATTCTGAAAACTCGGCTTCTGACAGCACCTGATCGGAGAGGTGGATGCCGTACAGGTACAAGGCCGCCTCCGTTGGCAGCAGTTTGAGTGCCTGAGCCGTTCCGCTCGAGCCGCTTTCCCCTGATATGGCGCTGAACCTGGTTTTCAGGGTTTCCCTGATGGCACCAGTCGTCGAGCCGAGCGCTGCTTCTACCGACGATGGCCAATCATCGGCTCCCGCCAGTTCTACCGGAACGCGGGCGGCCCATGAGCCTGTCCAGGCTTCTGGCACGGTATCATCTGACAGAGACAGGTAGCGCTCGGTTCCACGACCCGAGGACAGCCTGTCCGCTATGAGGGATAGCGCTTCCGCGGAGAACCGTTCCGGTGCGTCGCATACCACGACCCCGCCGCGGTCTCCGAAGCCATCCAGCCATCTACCTATGTACGAAGCGCAGCCCCTGGAAACCGAATCTGGAGCTCCTTCAGCGAATGACGAGGCGAGGACAAAGTCAAAAGCGGACTCGGCCGCGTAGTCGCTCTGTACCGTAGCCGTGATATCAGGGGATGATTCGCCAGTTTCGGTATAGCCCGATCGCGTTGAGCCAGCCTGTACGGTGTCCTGGCTGGTCGTGCTGTCGCGCGCCGCGGCGATAGTTTCAAGGAGGGGCGAGAAGGGTAATGGCCTTGTTTTGATTCCTGAGAGAACCAGGAACCGGTCCTGGGTCAAGCCCGCGGCAGCAGTGAGAGCTCCGGTGGATCTGGCTCTGTGCCCGGCTTCAAGGTGCACGAGCCTCGGCCCATCACGCTCTGCCTTGGCGATGGCGCGGGCCATCGTTTCAGCCAGACGGGGCCTTTCAAACAGACGACCAGCGTTAGCATCCGCCAGTACGTGAGCGAATTCCGGTTCAATCCATGAACCATCAGTATCGCCAAAGGCAAAATACGCAGAGAGAGCGCTTTTCGCCTCAGTGCTTAAGACGCACGCAAAGGCAGCGCTGTCGCGATAGCGGATCATCGTGTTGAAGGCGAGCGCTTCCTCCGCGGCTTCAGCCTGGTGGGCGCTTATCACGACACCGCGCAAGAAGGCTTTGTGCCTGGCAGTAGAGGCTACCGACCTCCTGAGAGCCTCGACCACCTGAAGGCCGTCGAAGGAACCAGTTAGCGGATACCCTAGTACGAGGGGGTTCTTCCGGTTTGCTATGGTACCGCCGAACGCCGAGGCGATAGATCTGAGATCTTCGACGAAGGCCCCGACTTCCCGAACACCGGAGCGCTCCAGCTGAGATAGATAATCTATGGCGATACAGCAGTACAACATTGGGCATTCCATCCTGTATTCTTTTTTTTCGCTCGTAAAGAGTATAGTAGAAGAGTCAATCCGCTGGAAGACGCCGATAGAAGAATTACCTTTTTGCTTGACCATATTTTTTTTGCCGTGCTACACTTGCGACGTAGTATGCAGGCGGTCCCACGACCCGCCGGAATGATCACGACTCCAAGGGACCCCCATGACCATTGAATCTTTCAACCTGATTATCGCTTCACCCCTCCTCGCCAGGTTGCTCGTCCTCGTATGCGGAGCCGCCGTTTTTGTCGCGCTGCGCAGGAAAGACACTGAGGGACAAGCAGGGTTCTTTCTGGCAATTATCCTCATCCTGGCGCTGCGGGATGGGCTTCTTTCGATGTTTGCCGTACCAGAGCTACGGTACCCCACCGATGTACTCTATGTTTCAGTTGTACTGTTCGTGTACGCGTCGCCTTTCAAGCCAGCCAGGCTTGCGCTCTTCGCGACGCTCGCGATAAACCTTGCGGCGATGGGGTTGTACGCGTCGCGTGTCTACGCGGGAGCCGTGGGTTTTATTCCTGTGTGGGCCTACGATCTGGTGCCCGTAGTAAACGGCGTGCTTATCGCCGTCGTAGGCATTGCCAACAGGCGTGATCCTGAAGCGGGCGCCGCGCGTATGGCAGCGGCGACGTGGCCGTATGCTTCAGCGGCTATTACCTTGTACGCCGCGCTGGTGCTGGCAGTAGGAGATGAAGCCACGCCGATACGCTGGCTGGTAGCGCCGGCATCGTATACCTGGCTTGTTTTCGCGGGGCTCGCGGGGTTGCGCTTGCACGATGACGAGACGCTGGCAGCCATAAACTACTACGAAGCGGCCATAGACTCCCTGTATAACCTGTCGTTCCGCGTGGGTACCGTGCTCAAGGGCAGTTTCTCAACCGAGGATGTGCTGGGTAGCATGAACGAGGTGCTGATCTCCGAAACGGGTGCCAGCGGCGGTACCATCTACCTGGTTGACGAATTCGACGACATTATTGTGGCCAAGGCGTACTCGGGAGCCTTTCCTCCCCCGTTTGCCCTGCCAGAGAGCCTGCCGCGAAAGGCAAACCGGGTAGAGTCGTACATGCGCCACGCGCAGTTCCGCCTCGGTGAGAATGTACTCGGCGAGGTCGCCAGAACCGGCAAGAACATATACGAGCCGGACGCTGCGACCACCGATCGCGCGGCGGGCAACGGCGACGAGGATTTTCTGAGGCTAAGCTCGCTCATGGCCGTGCCACTGATGGTTGAAGAGAAGATAATCGGCGTAGCGGCGGTAGCCAAAAACGAGCCCGGCTCCCAGTTCAGCGAGGCAGACTTTGACCGCTTCAAGCTGTTGGCCAACTTTGGAACGCTCGCCGTAAGCAATTTCTTCTCTTTTCTTGAAGCCAACGAACGCAGCGGCATAGAAAAATCCGCTGGTATCGCGGCCGAGATACAGAGAACCATCATACCCAAAAAACTCCCCCAGTTTCCTACGCTCGGCATAGGCGCGTATACGACCCCTGCCCGCGGTGTATCTGGTGACTACTACGACGTTATCCGCACCCGGGGTGACAGGATAGTCGGTGTCGTGGGAGATGTCGCGGGCAAAGGGGTGTCCGCCGCGCTCATCATGGTGATGATACGTTCGATACTCCACCTTATCACCAATACAGACAAGGACATAGCAACGGTGCTTGACTGGGTTAACCGCGGCATCACTGGCAAGATAGACATGGATCACTACGCCACGCTCGGCATTGTAGCCGTCAACATAGAGACGGGCGAGCTTGAGTACGCCAATGCGTCGCACCAGCCGCTGCTCGTCTACAGAAGGGCTTCTGACACGATAGAAACCATAGACATAAAGAGCGTACCCATCGGGGTTGAACGCGCTACCGAGTATCATCGCAAGGCTTTGCGCCTGTACGATGGCGATATGGCTGTTATGTACACCGACGGTATGGTCGAGGCGATGAATGAGCAGGGCAAGCAGTTTGGCAGAAAAAGCATCAGCCAGACGATTATAAGGAACAGGGACTTGTCACCCAAGGACATTGTAGGGAAAATACGAACGGAGCTCGCGTCCTTCATCGGTAACGCCCGCCAGCACGATGACCAGACGATACTCATCTTCAAGATGAAGTTATAGGTGAAAGGGGTCGACGCATGGAGCTGAAGATCCGCAAGAACGGATTTAACTATATAATCGACGTTAATGGCGAGATGGACCTGTACAATTCCTACAAACTCAAGGAACTCGTCATGAAGATGCTCGAGAAGAAGGTCCAGCGTTTCATTATCAACCTTGAGAATGTGGACTATATAGATTCCAGCGGCATCGGCGCCCTCATCTATATTTGTTCTACAATAAAAAAGATGAACTTGCGACTGATCATCACGAATATCCATGGCTCGGTAAAGAAAGTCATCGAGCTTACCAAACTAATGGGCTACTTCCCGATCACCAACAGCATCGAGGAAGCGATTCTGCAGATGGAAGACTAGGAGAAGAGAGCCATGTCAGACAAGACGTACCTGAGCGAGATGAAGGAAATACGCGTAGACGAAAACAGCCCTTTGTTTGACAAGACTGGTATGCTGTACAAGGAATTTCCGTCTGATTACCGTCAGATACGATACTTTACGCTGCTCATCGTCCAATCTGCGCCGCTGGAAATAAAAGAGATAAACCTGCTGGAACAGCAGATCAGCGAGGTTATAAAGAACGCCGTAAAACACGGTAACCAGTGCGCCGTCGATAAAAAAGTCCGGGTCTGGTACTCCTTCGATTCGACGCACGCGCACCTCATCGTCCAGGATCAGGGTGCCGGTTTCAAGGATCTGGAAAAATGGAACGAGTTCAACAAGAAGAGGCTTGAGATTCTGTCAGCGCAGGATTTTGAGAAACTGTCAGACTTCGTTTCTTTCCGAACGCTCAAGAGCGATGACAACGATGGCGGCAACGCGCTGTTTGCCGCTCTCGAGTACTGGAACGGCGGCTTCGTGTTCAATGACTCACGCAACGCGGTCGCGATGCTCAAGAGCTTTCCACAAAAAAAACACGCGATAGGCTGAGTTACGGGTTCGATACGCGTATTCCTTCCACTGAGTCGGAATCCTCGTCGGTGAAGGGTCTGCCGTACAGGTACTCGAACAGGAACCTGAAATCCTCCGGAGCCATGGACTTGAACTCGATGCCAAAATAACCCTCGCCGGCACCGACGTAGTGGCGGCGTATGGTTCCGCTCGCGTGTACCCGACGTTTGCTGGCGCTTAACCTGAGACTCACCGCGGTGCCTTCCTTGAGGGCCTGGATGAGTTTCTGGTCGTTGCACGCGAAGAGCAAGCCTCCCGCCGAAACATCTACTACCTGTGTACCATAGCTTTGGTCCAGGCGTGGAGCGTCTTTGAAGTACCCGTGGAGCTTGAGCGACCAGGTAAACACCCGGGCGAACGCCAGAAACGTTTCCACCGCGTTAAGGTCGAACGGCGGCTTTCCCGCCTGTTTGTTTATTACCGACGCGTACCCGATAGCGTAATCCTGGAATAAAAGCGGAACGATCAGCTCTGAAAGCACGCCAGAAGATCGTTTGGCCCTCTCGAATCTGGCTACTTCATCTTCTGCGAACTCACGATCCATACCGGTATCCACAAAATGCGCCAGAAAATCATCACGCGTCAGTATGGTGCGGTCTGCGAAAGGATCGCTGCGGGGAATCCCTGAAATAGCCGTGGGCAGGTAAAAGCACCGCCCGCTAGAAGCTACCAGGTGCTCCTCCAGATCCTCAGGCGATCGCTCCTTGAACATTACGATACCCCGGTCGCTTGCTATCGCCAGCGCTTTGCGCTCGAATTCGTTCATGAGGCCGCGGAGGTTGGCAGGATCAAACTCAGACGAGACCTCTGGCTCCTTGGCCGGGTTGTAGGCTTCGCTGGCTGGAAAGTCCAGATCGTAGCGTTCACCGGCGAAGGAAAAGGACGCGGCCAGGTCGCCCGGAGGGGTAAGCCTGGCAAAACGCCTGCTCAGGTTTTTATACACCTTTTCTGGCATCTCCAGTACAAAACGCTTTTCTCCTGGCTCCAGTATCGAGGCTTTGAACGCTATGGTCTGGCCGCGTACGTTGTAGCGAAAATCGTACTGTATGCCTTTGCGGAGCAGTTGCAGCGGAACTTCGTGCGCGAACGTTATCCTTGATCTGTCAACCTCGAGTATTCTGACCGTCCACTCGCTGCCTCCGGCGCTCATCGTTATAACCGAGCGCTCGCGCGCCGCTGTAGACAGCAGGAATTCCCGCTCTATGCTTTTAACCAGGCTGGCCATGCGAAAGAAGCCTCCATTCGGCGATTGTAACCGTGTACCAATGATTGTGCCGCGAAACAGGGGCACTTACAAGATTGAAGACCAGAAAGCAGCGCTATTCATCACCGTTGGCGGAGCCACTCCCAGTACGTGTACGCGTGTACGGATCCCAGCTTCCCCAATCGGCATACTCCCGCAGCAACGCCTCGATATCGAGCTCAAGGTGCTCCACTACCCACGCGCCCTTGTCCCCAGGGCTTAGTAGAATGAGTCCCGTAGCCGCGCGCGGCACCGCTGCTTCCTGGGCATCGCCGACGCTGGCCAGGAGGCGCAGCGGCACGCTCATCGCGCCGCCTGGTACCGCCTGGCTTTCCCCGAAGCGAACGTCTCGTACCACCAGGGGTGGTCCTGCCGGCTCGTCATACAGGAGCCGGGAGATGGCAGCCATATCCGGGGAGAATATATCGTACGGCAAGGAGCCTTTCATAAAGCCCTCGCGTATCTTTGACAAGGTGGTAGACAGTTGCTGATTTGCGGGCAGAGAACTCAGCGTGCCAATTTCAAAGTCGGCGGCTGGCACCGCGTCAAATGGACGATGTATCAGAAACCGGTCGTGTCCCGCGAGGCTGGACGACGGTGGCGATGTCACCGTCTTCTGCTGGCTGCGTTGAGGTGTCTTGGCATCTGCTGACTCCGGCTCCTGGGCTGGCGTCATGGGGACGGCTCTGGCTTCGGCTTGTGGCGCGGGTTCTGGCTGCGCGTTTTGCGTAGCCGGCGTTTCCGCGGCAGCCGGGCGACGCGAGCACGAGCTGGCAGTGACGGCCAAGCACAGCGACACACCAGCGAGAGTCATGATGAGGATACGAGATGATGGAAGACGCGTCATCGTGGTATAGTATCACCGGATGGTGCCTGCTCATCAACAGGGCCATGGAGGTTGTGATGGGTAA
>JAFGUM010000375.1 GCA_016938515.1 Spirochaetales bacterium
CAGATTGGCTGGTTTATAGCCGGCCTGCACGGCGAAAACGACGGAGCGGATCCCTGGGGCAACATCAGGTTGTGGAAAGCCGACGGGTATCTGCGGGCGGCGGGGCAGGGCGTCGAACTGGACGTTGGAATATCACCTTCTGGCTGAAGTGTATTCTGGGTCCACCGAGGTGATTCTCAACCCCACCTCAATCGTCAACGCCGTTTCGGTCGCTCCGTAGGCGGTATCGCGGCGTGTTATCACAGGTAGCGCGCCGCACGCCTATAAAGGCTTAACCCACAAACTTCCTGATCAAGCTGGAACATCTTTCCCTTTGCGGTGTACAGTCTGGTACTACAACACTATTAGCGTTGTTACCGCATTGAAGGAGCGCGCCATGCTGAGAGTTGAAGGCGATGTGCTGTACATCGAAGACACGTCCACCGTGGATCTGGCCAGGGAGTACGGTACGCCGCTGTACGTCTACTCCGAGAACACGATAAAAGAAAAGATAGCCGAGATCAGGGCTGCTTTCACCTCGAAGTACCCGGACACGCACGCCGCCTACGCGTGTAAGGCGTTCTGCACGCCGTATCTCTGCAAACTTCTCGAGCGTGAGGGGTTATGGCTCGACGTGGTCAGCGGCGGTGAGCTGTACACCGCCATCAGAGCCGGGTTTCCAGGAAAGCGCATCGAGTTCAACGGCAACAACAAATCGCGCGATGAGCTGGTGATGGCGCTTGAATACGGCGTCGGCAGGATTGTAGTCGATAACGTCGCCGAGCTGGCAACCCTCGACGCCCTGTGCCGGGAACTGGGAGTCACAGCCGATATCCTGTTCAGGATAACGCCAGGGGTGATGAGCGACACCCACGCCTACATCACCACCGGCAAGCGGGATTCCAAGTTCGGCATTCCGCTCGATGACAATATCATGTTCCCCGCCATCCGGCGGGCCATCGAATCTGACGCGCTCCGTTTCCTGGGCTTCCACTTCCACGTCGGATCCCAGCTGCACGCGCCCGACGCCCATATCGCTGCGCTAGAAGTAGCGCTTGATCTTATAAAGGAAACCAGAGACAGGTTTGGCTACGTAGTCAGCGACTTCAACATGGGCGGCGGCTTTGGCATACGCTACACCAACCAGGACCATCCGCTGCCGCTATCCGGATTCGTCGACCCGGTCATGGAACGGCTGGCGGAGTTCTGCGCCCAGCACGAGCTGAAGGTGCCGCACGTCTCGATGGAACCCGGCAGGTTTATCGTCGGGGAAGCCGGCATCCAGCTGTACACAGTGGGCGCCATCAAGGAGATACCGGGGATCAGGACCTACACCGCTGTTGACGGTGGCATGTCCGACAACATCCGCCCGGGGCTGTACGGCGCGCGGTACGAAGCCGTCATCGCCAACAGGGCGTCCGAAGCGAAGGATCATACGGTAGCCGTCTGCGGCAAGTGCTGCGAGTCGACCGACATCCTGATCGATTCGCTCCCGTGCCCCGCGCCGCGGGAAGGCGACATCCTCGCGGTGCTGTCCACTGGTGCGTACGGGTACTCGATGGCCAGCAACTACAACAAGCTGCCCGTGCCCGCCGTCGTCGTGGTGAACGGCAAGGAATCCAGGCTCATAGTCAGACGACAGAGCTACGAGCAGATGACCATCAACGAGATTGTATAAGGCGACGAGGGAGCGGTTGCCAGTCGGGGTTTGCGGCGCTGTGCCGACGATGATCGTAACGTCATATAGTAAAAATTATATTAAACGTTGTGATGCTGTACAGTA
>JAFGUM010000376.1 GCA_016938515.1 Spirochaetales bacterium
GAGAAGATGATCTTGCCCATATCGTGCAGCATACCGCCCACGTAGGCATCATCCTGGAGCGCCCTGTTGCCGGGTTTGAAATTCTTGGCAAGGTTGTACGAATAGTACGCGCAGCGGTAGCTGTGATCCCACAGCGCGCGCTGGTCGAGGCCCCGCTCACCCGCGAGGATTTTCTGAGAGCCATAGGAGAACAGCAGGTTCTTGATACCGCGCAAGCCTACGAGCTTTACGGCGTCCACGATGTTGTCTACCCGCCTCGGCAGCATGAACTGCGCCGAGTTGACGAGCTTGAGCAGGTCCGCGGTCATCGAGGGGTCTGTAGAAATATGCCTGGCGATGTCTACCATCTCGCTCTTGGGATCAGCTATGAGCCGCTGGATGGTCAGGATGTTTTCGGGGAAGTGGGGCAAGCTCGTTATCTGCCGTACGAGTTCGTCGGTAAGCGAAGACAGGCTCTCTATCTTGGCCGCAGCCACCGGCACGGTAATTCTGGCGACCGTTTCCCCATTGTCGGTATGAATATCAAAACAATCCTCATCGAGACTCATTTTTTTGAGCATGAGGACAAGGATAACCAGCCCGAGCCCCGCGCCTTCCGAGGCGTCCAGAACCTGGGACATGGCTTCTTCTAGCGTCTCGTACTTGCGCGAGTGCGCCAGCTTGTCCTGTATGCGCAGATACTCGCTGCGCGTCAGCTCGACGTTGTTGCGTACTTCGAGTACTACGTTTGACCCACGAGCCTGAAAAATTATTTTTATATAGTACTGTTTCTCTTTTTGCTTCTGCAGATAGTACGTGATGTTTTCCAGTGTATCAGCCTTGAAGTTGCGCATCCCCTCTTCGTAGTCGGCGGGGTTGGCCAGATCCAGACCCTTGGTTTCAAAATAAACGCGCTTGGTATTGGCTTTCTTGGCGTTTACAGCGAGCTCCCTGAGACAGTAGACAAGGTAGTCCTTGATTCGAGCCTGACCGAGTTCACCCAGAAAAACCTCGAGCACTTCCTCGATATACACCTCTATCTCGTGAGGTAGTGTATACGTGGTAATCGTAAGGGGAATCGCGCTGTGCGCGGCTTTCTTTATCTTGGTGACGTCTACAACCAGCTCGTTGCCTGCCATCGCGTTTCTCCATCCAACTTAAAACTACTGTGAGGTAACACGATGCGTGGCACAAGCCGGTTAGTCATCGCGACCCACTGCTATCAGATTACTTTATCTAACCGCGTCATGCAACTATTCATCAATACGATTATTGTCATTGATGACAGCTCCGCATTCCACATAAGAACGGTTATAGCCGTGATGGTAGATAGCGGTGCAACCATCTATCAGTTTCTGCGTAAAAGATCTAAAATCCTGTTCAAATGAAAAACATAATCATAGTTGATGCATGTGAAAAAGACAGAATGACTGCTTCGGCTCTCCTCGCCGGAACATACGACGTTCGATGCTGCGCCACCGTGGACGAAGCCACGACTCTCGCAATGCAGAAGAAGCCACACGCCGTTATCATGGATCTCGCGACGATCAGGGCCGCCGGGCACCGTGATGTACGCGGTGCCATAGGCGCGATCGAACCCAGAGCAGGGGCTGTGTGTGTGGCCACGAATGCCGAGGTAATACACCACGTACGCGCCATGGGGGCATCGGGCTTTGCCGGCAAGCCGTACAAGGTAGAAGCCTTGTCCTCTGCGCTCAGGCTCGCCGTGGCCGAATCCGTAGCAGAAGCCGCTTCACCATGGGTCGTCCGCGCGGCGGCAACCCGGGAGTGGAAAGGGGTTCACAACCGGAGGCTCCTTGGCCAGAGCGTGGCAATGCGACGCGTGCTCGACCGCATTGCCCTGTACGCTACCCACGATGCACCAGTACTCATCCTCGGTGAAAGCGGCACCGGCAAAGAGCTGGCCGCGGCGGCGATTCACCGCGGCTCAAAACGCTCTGGTCAGCGCTTCCTCCCGGTAAACTGCGCGGCTATGCCGGAAAGCCTGGCAGAGAGCATGCTATTTGGCACGCTGAAAGGCGCGTTCACCGACGCGGTAGAGTCTAAAGGAGTGTTTGAA
>JAFGUM010000377.1 GCA_016938515.1 Spirochaetales bacterium
ACCGCCTTCACGTCGAGCGGGAAACGGGAGTCGGACCCGCGACATCCACCTTGGCAAGGTGGCGCTCTACCACTGAGCTATTCCCGCGTGCAGTTCCCTCGACCGTCGTCGTCAGTATATCCAAACGACTGCGAGAGAAGGGACTTGAACCCTTACGCCGCAAGGCACCAGATCCTAAGTCTGGCGTGTCTGCCAATTCCACCACTCTCGCCCGGAACCGTTGGGCACCGAACGATACCGGAAATCGGCGGGCACTGTCAAGGGCGATCACTATCGTACTGATCGCCAAGGACGCCCTATTGAGCCGTGCAGGGATCGAACCTGCGACCCGCAGATTAAGAGTCTGCTGCTCTACCAGCTGAGCTAACGGCCCTGGTACACTGCAAAAAACACTGCGTCCGGAGGGAGTCGAACCCCCGACCTACGGATTCGAAGTCCGTCGCTCTATCCAGCTGAGCTACGAACGCCCGTCGCTCTCCGGCCCTGAGCGCCGGTGTCGGACGAGCTAGGGTGGATGACGGGGTTCGAACCCGCGACAACCAGATCCACATTCTGGGACTCTACCGCTGAGCTACATCCACCGTGCGCTAGGCGAAACGTACAATGCCAAAAGAGCATGAAAATGTCAAGAGCGTTTCCGTTATTTTAATTCCTGGTTATCAGGAAAACCCGCACAGGCAGTCTGGGTTTCAGCGGGGGGCAAAGAAGGGAGCCGGAGCGCCACAGTGTGAGCATAGATTACCATCTAGCCCGCTCGCGTCTACCGAGTATCCCCGCCTGCCCACGAGCGTGGCACCGCAGACTCTGCACGTCGTAGTAGAGGTTTCTCCCCACACGTTACCGGCGTAGACGTACCCGAGATGGCGTGCGGCAACGCCTACAAGACGTTCTATCGTCGAGGCGGTCGTGGCTGGAATCGTATAGCGATATACCGGACGGTACGCTGAGATGTGCAGCGGAAGATCGGGCGACAGCGATGAAAGAAACGACGCGATGCCGTCTATCTGGTCATCATCGTCATTTTTTCCCGGAATGACGAGCGTTGTGGCTTCAACGTGAACGCCATTTCGAAAAGCTCGCGTTATAAAGTCCTTGACCAGCTCTAGATCCCCTCCGAGTTCAGAACGATACATTTCAGGGTCCCACGCCTTGATATCAACGTTCACGGCGTCGCATGCGGACAATACTTCATCCGCTGCAGGGCTACGCGCGCACCCGTTGGTTACGAGTACAGACCGCAGGCCAGCCGCCTTCGCTGCCTTCATGCTCTCTATGACAAACTCCGCGTGCACGAGGGGTTCAGAATAGGTGTGGGATACCGAAGGACAACCAGAGTCCAGCGCGGAGCGCACTATCGATTCGGGGGTAACACGCTGTGTTTGTGCGTCAACCGATTGAGAAATGGCATAGTTCTGGCAAAACGGACACCATAGATTGCACCCGACGTAGCCTATTGAGTACGTATAGGTACCTGGCAGGAAGTGGTAGAGCGGTTTTTTTTCTACGGGATCAACTGACAATGCGCTGGCTCGGCCGTAATACGGCAAGGTTATAGTGCGATTTTCATTTCGCCGCACCTTGCACAAGCCTACGCCGCCTTCGGCGATCACGCATCGATGGTGGCACAGATCACAGCGCACTGAGCCGTTGGCCAGCACATCGTAGAACCTGCCCGGGCGGTTCAACTCCGTCGCTTTCCAAGCATTTTTTCCTGCAACGGGTGTTCGGCGTTCATGAACCTGAGGGGTGTTTCCACTTCGAATGGCTCGTATTTGATGCCCACCGCTCCACGACGTATCCACAGCCTCACGATACGGTAGCTCTCTCCAGCCTCGGTTACCGGGCTGGGCAAATCCTGGGCTCCTACGATGTCAGCAGCCTTGAACTCGTATATGGCCGATTCTCCGTCGTGGGGCTCGACTATCAGTATCAGCTTCTCGTCGTCGTACGGATGCTTGCGCGGAGAGCCGGTAAAGGCCAGTGCGTCCTGCGGCGGATCGCTTCTGTAGGGTTGAAGTTCGTAAAAGGCACCAGACAGGTATTTCTGCACGCTCATGGTCGCTCCTTTTTCGACAGTGCGTCGTCCACGTAGAGTATAATCGCGATGGCCATCAAAAAACAGGCTGCTGCCATAACGAACCAGTCGCCATAAGCCAGATAGGGGGTTTGCTCATCCACGTATACTGGTATGTCGACCCAGGCTGAAGCTTCTTCGAACAACGGCAGTGATTCCAGCACACGACCGTCTGGCCCCACAACAGCGGATACGCCACCATTGGTAGAGCGCACCAGGGTTCTGCGCAGTTCTATTGCCCTGAATCTGGCCGCTACGAAATGCTGGATTTCTGCGGATCTGGTTTTTGACCACGAATCATTGGTGAGGTTGATGAGTAGTTCAGCTCCGTCCAAGACGAACTCGCGGCACAGATACGCAAACGCGTCTTCAAAACAGATGGGACCCGCGAATACCACGTTGCCAGCTGTTTTGGTAGGGAGCGTAAAGAGAGTACGCTCGCTCCCCATGACCCAGCCGGATTCCAACCCGACCACATTCTGTATGAATTCCCTGAATGGATCAAAGTCCCAGAATGGAATGGCTTCCGCGAAAGGAACGGGATGAATCTTTGCGTATGAACCCCTCTGGACGCCATCCGGGTCTATGAGAATTACAGAATTGGTGGCCTCCCATGTCTCATAGTCCAGTATTTCAGGCGCTCCGGTAAAAAGCCACGAGCCGGTTTCAGAGAGGAGCCCTGCAAGGGGATCACCCCGCGGCGTAGCGGCAAAGAACCGCTCGAAGCCTTTCCAGGGTCGGCGTAGCGTGGTTTCACTGAAAACGATAAGGTCGGGCGCCGTAGATTTACCCTGCATGGCCTCCCTGGCCAGACGAATCGATGTTGCGAGGTTGCCCGCCTCTGTGCCTTCCCAGGGATCGATGTTCTGCTGAACAAGAACAGCGGTAAACATGCCTCGCTGTACTCGTGGGCGTCGTAGGGCTACTGAACCATACCCTGTCAGCGCGATAAGCAGTACTACCGCTGTAACGATTTGCCCACCTGCCAGCAGCAAGCGGCCGGTGTCTGTCTGCGGCCGCGCGGGAAGCACGCTTCTCAGGCGTCCTGTGGGTGATCGCTCCGCGGAGCCAATCTGCAGAGCCGATGGTGGTTGTGTCAGCAATTCTCCTGTCGCCGCAGAAAACCAGGCAAGTACCAACGATATGCCGTACACCCCCGTGGATTCGGCTATCTGAACCACGGGCAAGACGGTATTCCACGAATACGCGACGAGTCCCCACGGGTAGCCGAGAAAACCAGACGATTTGCCCCATTCAAACACCACCCATGCCAGAGCAAATACAAGCGGCCGAGCCAACCCAGTGCGGCTGGTAACTCCACGCAGGTATAGTCCCAGGAAACCGTATACGATCATGTACGCGATGCTGGAGGTTCCCAGAGTCCAGAATCTAAAATCGTTGAAGAACCATAACCAGTAGCTGGACAGACCGTGTGCAAGCCCACCAAACAACGCGCCTACTATGAAGGCTTCCTTGTAGCTCGACGTCATCGTGAACGCGATGAACAGTGGCGTAAGAGCGATGAGTCCCAGCGCTGGATTACCCCATGAATACAACTCATTGGGCAGGGAAAGAGACAGTAGGCTTGCCGAAAGCATCGCGAGCACCGGTGCACGGAATCTTTTCATGAGAACCCATGATACACGTAGTAGGCCTCGCACGCCAGCGCTTAAGCTTGACGTTCGCGCTGACCGGGTTTATGGTTCGCTCTATGGTTAAGGCCGTTTTTCCCGGTTCGTTCGATCCGCCCACGTTTGGGCACCTGAACATCATAGAGCGCGCCCGCTCCATTTTCGAGCGCGTGCTAGTCGTCGTCGCCGTCAATCGGGACAAACAGTACCTGTTCGACGCAGAAGAGCGCGTTGCCTTTATGAAGGAACTCGTCGCTCCCTGGTCCAATGTCGAGGTGCATACCTGTGATACGCTCGTGGTTGAGTTTGCCAGGGCGCACGCGTGCAGGGTCCTTCTGCGCGGAGTACGAAGTGTGCAGGATTTCTCGTACGAATTCGAGCTGTCCATACTCAACAAGGGTGTTGGACCAGAAATAGAGACATTCTTCATGCCAACCGATCAGAAGTTCTTTGTGCTTCGCTCAAGCGCGATCAAGGAGCTGGCTTCGTTTGGCGGCGACATCAGCGGCATGGTTCCGCCAGTGGTGGCCAGGGCTCTGGAGCGGTTCAGGGCGGTACCAGCCGAGTAATGCGACGTATCCCGCTCGTCTGGCAGCGACGGGTTTTGTGCTTGACTTGACAAATTCATGGTATTTCGTTATCGTGCGCCGGTATCCGTTACAGGCACGTTATTGTGGGAATGAGGTTATAGTATGGCTGTACCCAGATGTAATACTTCGAAGGCTCGATCGCGCAGGCGCCGCTCCATCAATATGAAGCTCGTCGCGCCGACGATCGTTACCTGCGGGAACTGCGGAAACCCCGTATTGTTCCACCGGGTGTGCCCGAAGTGCGGCTTCTATCGCGGCAGGCAGGTTCTGACCCCCGAGACCAACGCGTAAAGGAGATTCGCCATGGACGAATTGTACGAGAAGATCAAGAAGATCATCGCTGATAAACTCGAAGTCGAGGAATCCAAGATTTCACTCGACGCCAGCTTCAGGCAAGACCTAGGCGCCGACAGCCTCGACACGTACGAGCTGGTATACGGCATCGAGGAAGAGCTCAAGATCCGCATTCCGGATGAAAAGGCAAACGAGTTTGAAACCGTTCGCGATGCGTACGAGTTCATAAAGTCACAGATGTAACGATCGTGTATCCGAGGAGGCCGCGGCCGTGCCCTTCCGTTTCGGCGACCTGAGTCGCGGGCGGCTGGAAGCGCTCGCGGCCTTTCAGCGTCTGATAAAGTTTCGCTTCAAGGATATTTCCCTTCTCAATCGAGCTCTCACGCATCGCTCGTACGTCAATGAAGATCCATCGTCACTCGGAAACAACGAGCGCCTGGAATTTCTCGGAGACGCGGTACTCGGCGTCGTTACCGCTTCCCGGCTCTTTACAGCTCTCGGCGACAGGCCTGAAGGCGACTTGGCAAGGATAAAGAGCTTCGTCGTTTCCGAGGATACGCTATCGCGTATAGCCACGAATCTCGGTCTGGATGCCCTGTTGCTCGTAGGCAGGGGAGAAGAACGATCAGGTGGCCGTAATAAAAAAGCCATTCTCGCCGACGCTCTTGAAGCTGTTTTGGGCGCCGCCTACCTGGATTCAGGCCATGGCAAAGCTGAGAGCCTCGTACTGTCGCTGATCAACCCCGAGATAGACAATGTGCTCGCAGACCGGCACCGCAAGGATTACAAGACGCTGTTGCAGGAGTTTGCCCAGAAGTGGTACCACTGCTACCCGGAATACGAGCTGGACCACAAAGCCGGCCCGGATCACGATAGAACGTACTGGATACGCTGCAACCTGCTAGGAATCAGCCATGGTCCGGCTTCGGGCAAGACAAAAAAAGACGCCGAACAAGCCGCCGCTGCTATCGCCTACGATTCCATACTGGCTGAAGGAGGCCAGGACGCTGAGCGTCTCGCGGCACTCAAACGCCTGTAACTCCATGCTTGCCCTGTATCCGCCTGGCAATATCCAGTAGCTTTTCCCTGGTGTTCAGTTCTGGATCGTCCAGTACCGCCTCGAGAAGTTCGGCTAAGGCTCGACCCATCGCCGGACCACGAGGCCAGCCGATTGCCGAAAGATCGTTACCGTTTATAGCCAGATCCTTGATGCTGAAAGCCTGGTCTTTGGCTTGAAGCGCTTCTACGCGTTCTACAAGAGGCAGGACGCTGCGGGGGTCAGCGGAGCCGTGACCCATGCCGGAGCTGTCGGCAAGCCTGAGCAGAGCCAGTGGCCGAACGCGCTCAAAGCCTACCCTGCTTACGAAGCGGCGTACAGCTGCGTCTGTCCAGTTGTCGGCGTAATCAAACATATGATATCGAATAAGCGCCGCAACTTCATCTACGACAACATTTGGATACTTAAGGCGCTTCAGCGCGATTTCAGCGATACGGGCTGACTCAGCGTCGTGCCCGTAAAA
>JAFGUM010000378.1 GCA_016938515.1 Spirochaetales bacterium
TATGGAGGAATCCATGACCATAGAAATGCTCGATGAAGGAGCCGAATTCATCATCACGCGCGTTCGGCTGGCACGGGAAACAGGCAAGCGTTTGGCTGACATGGGCTTTACCGAAGGGGTACGAGGCTTTGTCGTGCGGCGTGGTTTTCTGGGTGGCCCGTTTCAGATTCGCGTAGGCTCCAGCGACGTAATGATCCGATCAGAAGAAGCCGCGGGAGTCGAGGTGGAAGCTGTTGGCGAGGCGAGGATGTACCGCCATGGTAGTTTTGGACGCGGTTTCGGGCGCGGCTTCGGCCACGGTCGTGGACTCGGCCAGGGGTCGGGGCGCCGCGCTGGACGGGGACCGGGTCACGGCGCAGGATCGAACTGGAACCGCCACGATGCATAGCGACATGTCATCCACAACCCGGCGACCAATCAAGGTTGCTCTGGCTGGAAACCCCAACGCCGGCAAAACCACTCTGTTCAACGCGCTGACGGGTGCTCACCACAAGGTTGGCAACTACCCAGGTGTAACAGTGGAGAAGCGCGAGGGGTCCAGGACAAGAAACGAAACCCGCTACGATTTTATAGACTTGCCCGGCATATACAGCCTCACCGCCTACTCCATAGACGAGGTAGTAGCCCGAGACTTCCTCCTTGACCACAAGCCTGATGTAATTGTCGACGTAATGGACTCGACCAACCTGTCGCGGCACCTGTACTTATGCCTGCAGTTTCAGGAACTGGGTATTCCGGTAGTCGGGGCTCTCAATATGAGCGACGAAGCCGAAGACAAGGGAATTCGCATCGATGACCAGGCTTTGTCCGACATACTGGGCATACGCATGGTCAAGACCGTCGGTCCAAGGGGAGACGGCGTAGAACGGCTCCTCGACGCCATTGACGCCACCGTCGACGCGTCGACTACAGAGCCCGCCAAGTACATACAGTACGGCATGGAACTCGAAGACAAGCTCATTGGCCTTGAATCGGCGATCGCCGCCGACGCCCAGTTCGCCGCGCGCTTTCCAGCGCGCTGGCTCGCCGTTAAGCTGATAGAAAAAGACCAGCACGCCTTCGAGAAGCTGGCTGCCCACAAAGACGCCGACGCCATCGGAAACGCCGCCCGCGCCGCGAGCTCGTGGATAGACCATCATTTTGGCAAGGACGCTGAAATTGTGGTGTCTGAACAGCGCTACGGGTACATACGCGGCGCTGTAAAAGAGGCGATCACCGTAGAAAAAAAACCAGATTTTTCGCTTACAGAATCAATCGACCGCATCGTGATGAACAGATTTCTGGCGTTGCCCATCTTCGTGGGAGTACTGTGGGCGGTGTTCCAGATCACTTTTGTCGTGGGTGAATACCCCATGATGTGGCTGGAAACGGCATTTGCATGGATGGCAGGGATAGCTGAAACGCTCATCCCTGATGGTGTTTTGCAATCACTAGTCGTAAACGGGATCATCGGTGGCGTCGGAGGCGTATTTTCTTTCGTGCCGCTGATAGTGATTCTGTTCTTCCTGATGTCCCTTCTAGAAGACGTCGGCTATATGTCCCGCGCCGCGTTCGCGACAGACAAGATACTGCACAGCTTTGGCCTGCACGGGCAGTCAGTGTTTCCGATGATGCTTGGCTTTGGCTGCTCTGTCCCCGCCATCATGGCGGCTCGGACGCTCAAGAGCCCGCGCGACCGAATCGTCACCATACTGGTTATCCCGTTCATGAGCTGCGGAGCCAAGCTGCCCGTATACGTGCTGCTGTCGGCCGCCTTTTTCCCCGCACACGCGGCCAACGTCGTCATGGCGATGTACGCCACCGGTGTGGTGCTCGCGCTCGTATCCGCGCTCGTGCTTAAAAAAACGGTGCTGCGCGGCGACGCAACCCCATTCGTCATGGAACTGCCGCCGTACCGCGCGCCAACCCTGTCGGGTGTTTTGTGGCATGTATGGGAAAAAACCTGGGGGTACGTCCAGAAAGCCGGCACGATCATACTGGCGGCATCCGTGCTCATCTGGGCTATCACGAGCTTCCCGGCTTACGAGCCAGAGCAAGCAGAGCTCGACACGGCAGCTTCTGCCTTCATTGTTGCCAATCCAGACGCGGCCGAAGACGAAGTCACCGCGCATCTCAACGCGTTCGTGGCAGAAACGGCCCTGTCCAACAGCATCGCCGGCCGCGCCGGAAAATTCATAGAGCCGGTGTTCAGGCCCCTGGGTTTTGACTGGAAGATAGGCGTAGCCACCATTACCGGCTTTGCGGCCAAAGAGGTCATCGTATCCACCCTCGGCGTACTCTACAGCGTTGGCATCGAGGAAACGGAGGAAAGCGAAGGCCTCAGGGAGGCGCTCAGGAACGACCCGGTGTTCAATCCGCTCGTCGCGTTGGCGTTGATGCTGTTTATCCTGATTATTCCACCGTGCTTCGCTACGCTCGCGACTATAAAGGCCGAGCTGGGCTGGAAGTGGCTGGGCTTCTCCATAGTGTTTATGCTGAGTCTGGGATGGATACTGGGCGCCGCGGTGTATCAGATCGGCTCGCTGGCGGGTTTTGCATGAGCCAGGCGGTTCAGGCGTTCGTGGTCGCGATCGTAGTGGTCGCGGCCGCGATATACGCGATTCGCTCCGCGTGGCTATCCCTGCGGCAGCTCAAGCGGGGCAGCGCGACCCGCCACGCGTGTGCGGGCTGCGCTGCCTCGGGAAGCTCTTGCTCAGCTGACGCGTGCGCGGCGTGTAGCCTGTCGGCAGCTACGATTGCCCGGCTTCAGGCGGTGAATCAGACGCCGCGTTGATCTTGAAGCGATTCATACCGGCTTCTACCCGCGCTATCAGTTCGTAGTTCTTCACCCCGAGCTCTGCGACCCTTTCGGTAATCGCCTTGATGCCATCGGACTCGCGCCCTATCGTCTCCATGCTTCGCTTGAGCTCTTCGGTCATTTCAAGGAGGGCGCGCATTTCTTCCCCGGCGGCGCCCGCTCCCGTGGTCATTTCAGCGGAGGCACCCCGTACCTCATCGGTAACATTCCTGATCGTAGCCAAGGCTTCGAGCACCTGTTGCGACCCAGCACTCTGCTCGGAAACGGCGTTGCGGATCTCTTCTTCCAGTTCGCCAACCCGGTTTACCAGCGTCGCTATAGACGCAAAGGCTCGTTCAGCCTCCGCTGTAGAGGCCACGACGCTGTCTATGCCAGATCGAATGCCGGTAACGCTACCGGCAATCTCCTTGGACCGAGCCTGGGACAGCTCGGCAAGCGATCGTATTTCATCCGCTACTACGGCAAAACCCGCACCCGCGTCGCCAGCGTGCGCGGCTTCTATGGCCGCGTTCATCGCCAGCA
>JAFGUM010000004.1 GCA_016938515.1 Spirochaetales bacterium
ACCTTTCAATTCCTGGGCGCGGATAGAGCCGCCGTTCGAGGTCCCCGCCTTTGAGCCCGCGGCCACCGTGGGTGACGACGGCGTGATCACCGAGGACCCCACCAAGGCGTCGCTCAGCGCTAACAACACCAGGCTGAGCCGCTTCGAGGGCAGCTACAACGCCGAGTCCAAGGTCACCACCGCGTTCGGCGTGGTCAAGAACGTGGGCGTTGTCAAATCGGTGGCCGTCAACGTGAAGGGACTTAATTTCCCGCACGGCATGTCGGTGATCTTCAAGGACAACGACGGCAACGAGAAGGTCATGTTCCTTGGCTACCTGAACTTTGACGGCTGGCGCGAGCTGCGCTGGGACAACCCCCAGTACATCACCGACGTCCGCAACCGCGAGCTCAGGATTTTCCCCCTGTATCCCAAGTCCACCCCCTATGTGAAGCTGGCCGGCTTCCTCGTGACCCGCGACGCGGCGCATGAGGGCGGAGACTTCATCGCGTACATCAAGGACGTCAAGATCCTATACGACAAGGCCGTGCTCGAGCCCGTCAAGGACATTGACGACGAGGCAGTGTGGGGCATCGTTGGCCAGAAGGAAGAGGAGCGCAAGCGTCTTGAGAGCCTCCGCTTCGGCGCCAACCAGGTCCTGCGCTACATCGAGCGCATGAAGCAGGAGCAGAAGACCGAGTTCACCGGTACGGAAGCTACCGAGTAACGGTCCGACTCTCGTAAAACAAGCCGCCCGGCCTAGTCCGGGCGGCTTTTTATCGCTTGCGCCACCGGGCTTTTCAGCGTATCCTGAGCCCATGGAGTCAGCGGAGACCATCCCGAGCCGGTCCGAGCTCGAAGCCGCCTACAGGGCATCCTATGTCGGCATCGAGCGGATCCTCGGGCAAATGCTGTCGCGCATCAAGGCGCTGGTAGAGGCAGTCGGACTCTTTCCCGCGTACAAGCACCGGGTAAAATCCTTCAATAGCTATTTTTCAAAACGGGTCAAATTCATGCGCGACGCAAAGGCCCAGGGTCGGGATCCTCTGCCCATCACGGACGTGCTTGCGGTCCGCATTATATGCCCGTTCATAGGCGACCTGGCGCGCGTCGAGGAAGCGCTCCTAGACGGCTTTACGGTTACCGAGGTGGAGCGAAAAGGGGCTGAAACATCCTTCAAGGAGTTCGGCTACCAGTCCACACATCTGCTGCTAAAAATACCAGAGGAACTTATCGGGAGTACCGGCTTTCTCAATCCGCCTGTATGCGAGGTGCAAATCAGGACCATATTGCAGGACGCCTGGGCGGAGGTGGAACACGAGCTGGTATACAAAGCGGATTTCACGCCCTTTGACGACCCCATGCGTCGCAAGCTGGCAGCCCTGAACGCAACGCTGACGCTGTCCGACATGCTGTTCCAGGAAATCCGCGACTACCAGCACCAGCTGAACAACGAGCTTGCCAAACGACGCGTCGCCTTCTTCAAAAAGGTTGAGGACGCAATAGACGGGGACCTGTACGCGGGGCTCAAGGCCAAGGCGAGGGAGGGCGACGACCGGCGCGCCGACTCCGGTTGGCTTGGCCCGTGGAAATCCCAGGACGACCTTTTGCTTGAGGCGCTGAATGCGCACAACCGCTCAGACTATGTCCGCGCCATAGACATTTACTCGCACATACTGGCCATGAACCCCAAGGCGGAGATCCGCGCCATCATCCACAAGCACCGCGGTATGGCCTATTTCGCTGAAAGCCGTTACGACGAGGCTGCGGAAGATTTTTCCGATACCCTGACGCTGGACGCGGCGTGCTACAAGGCGGCATATTACCGCGGGGTCGTATCCAGCGGCCGCCAGAACCACGCGGCTGCGATAGATGATTTCAACGCGGCCCTGGCCATACATCCCTACCACTTCTACTCGACATACCGGAGAGCCCAGGCCTTCTACCACATTGGAGACTATCCAAAAGCCCTTGCAGACTGCGAGGTGGCGCTGGAACTCGAGCCGGACAACGAAAACGTAAAAATGCTCAAAACCATGATACTTGCCCAGCTCAAGATGTAACGTCCGCAGACAGGTCCGTATTGACACCCCCTGCCGTTTTCTGGTAATTTCTCACGCGTTGTCTGTCCCCTTCGTCTAGAGGTTAGGACACCGGGTTTTCATCCCGGCAACAGGGGTTCGATTCCCCTAGGGGATAACCAAGAAAACCGGCCGACAGGTCGGTTTTTTCTTTGGAACCCTAGGGGAATCGAACGTGAGCGGCTGGAGTGAGAGAACACGGCGAGCCGGCGAGCGCGACTGAATGAGGCCGGCGCAGG
>JAFGUM010000379.1 GCA_016938515.1 Spirochaetales bacterium
ACCGCCAGCCTCAACGCGATGCTGGCTGAGCCCGAGCGGCTGTACGCGTGTCTCCTCGAGCAGCTCAACAAGGCGGTGCCGTTTTTTTCTGGCAGCCTGCAGGTTATGGAAGACGACTCAGCGAGAATTGTAGCGTTTCGCGGGCCGTTGGATCCGGATGTAGTCATGGGCTTGCGATTCAGGATGGATCCGCTCTTTCCCAACTACCGCGTCGTGATGACGCGCAAGCCGGTAACATTCGCCGATATCAGGGTAGACTACCCGCACTTTTTTACCCGGCAGGAAGAGTTCAATTCTGGCCACATACGCTCCTGGCTGGGCGTGCCGATGATAGCCTCCGATTCAGTGATAGGCATGATAGCGCTGGACCGCGACGTCGTAGACCCCTTTGACGGCGACGATGTGCGCATCGTCCAGGCCTTCGCCGACCACGCGGCGGTGGCCATTCGCAACGCCGGTACGCTGCGGGAGCTGCAGGACGCCCTGTCCGCGGGCGACGCGCTGATGCGCGAGATGAACCACCGCGTCAAGAACAGCTTGCAGCTCGTGTCCAGCCTGATAGACATCCACGCGGGCAGCGTAAAAGAAGCCGCGACGAGCGCCAGTCTGTACGAGCTGCAGGTACGGATAGCGTCCATTTCCGCGATACACGAGCGACTGTACAAACGCGCCGACATGACTGCCGTAGATCTTGACGACTACTTGAAGCAGCTCGCGGATGATCTTGTCGAATCGTCCCGGCGAGCCGACCGCACCGTAACGCTGTCAACAGACCTCGTTGCCCTGGCGGTAGACGCGTCAGTGGCGGTACCGCTCGGGCTCATGGTTACCGAGCTCGTGATGAACGCCCTCAAGTACGCCTTTGCCGCCGATAGCGATGGCAAGCTCGCGCTGAGTTTGCGGCGAGACGGCAACGCCGGCATTCTGATGGTCGAGGACAACGGGCGTGGCATGAACGCCGGCGCGGTTGATGCAAGCGGCTTTGGGCTGGTGCTCGTCCGTAGCCTTGCGACGCAGATAGACGGCGAGGCTACGCTGGAGTCCGCGCCGGGGCGCACGCTCTGGACGATACGATTCCCGCTGCCTGTTTGAGCCTAGCCCCGGGCTCTTCTGGAGACGCCGGTAAACCGGGCGACGAATTCGTCAACCGGCGCTTCGAACAGCTCCTCGATGGTTCCTGCCTGGGCTATGCGCCCCTGGTTCAGTATGGCTCCCTTTGAGCCAAGCTCGCGCGCTTCCGCAAAGTCGTGCGTTACTACCACAAACGTCTTGCCGGTCTCGGCGTGCAACTCCCCGAGCATGTCGCGCATGTCTCCCCGGAACGCCGGATCCAGCGCAGACAGCGGCTCGTCCAGCAGCACGACGTCGGGGTCTGGCAGCAACGCCCTGGCGAGGGCCGTTCGCTGAGCCTCGCCACCGCTCAGCGTGGCTGGCTTGCGGTGCAGCAGGTGCCGCAGGTTGAGGCGGGTCACGAGCGTCCCGAAGCGTTCTTCAAGGCCACGCCGCGCGTCGTCTGACAGGTAGCGCGACGCGAAGCGCACGTTCTCCTCGACGGAGAGGTGGGGAAACAGCGCGTAGTCCTGGTATACGATGCCAACCCGCCGTTCTTCTGGCAGCCAGCGGGTAACATCATGCCCTCGCATCATGATCGTGCCGGACTGGAGGCGGTGGTGCCCGGCTATGGCTTCGAGCAGCACCGTCTTCCCCGCGCCGGTTGGACCCATCAGCACGAAGAAGCATCCTTCCTCTATGCGCAGGTTGATGTCCTGTAGGTAAAAGTCCTCAAAGCGCAGGTGTACGTCCCGTACCTCTATCATCGCGGCCCCCGAGGCTTGTTTTTCCTGCGTCCGCCCAGCGTCAGCGTACGAAGCGTCAGGAACAGAGACAGGCTGACGAGCACGAGCCAGAACGCCACGGGCTGCGAGTAGCGTAGCCCGTACGCTTCGTACCGCTCGAACAGCAGCACTGGCGCTATCATCGGGTGGTACGCGATGACGACGACAGCGCCAAACTCGCTTATCGCCCGCGCGAAGCACATCAGCATGCCCACGAGGATGCTGCGCCACGCCAGCGGAAAGGTTACCCTGCCAAACGCGCCAAAGGGGCTGGCGCCAAGGCTGCGCGCCACGTATTCCAGTCGTCGGGGTATAGCCTCAAAGCCGCTTTTTGCCGAGTTGATGTACAATGGCAAGCCCACGAACAGCAGCACCGAGACGATGCCGGTAACCGTGCCCATGAGGTGGATGCCCATATCCTGCATGACGCGGCCAATGGCGTTGTTACGGCCGGCTACGCCCAGTATGGCTATGCCTATTACCGGGTGCGGTATGACCAGCGGCAGGTCGACTATGCTCTCTACCAAGTGCTTGCCCGGAAACTCCCTGTGCGCCAGCAGGTACGCCAGCGGCGTACCCAGTATGAAGGCTATGAGCGTCGCGAGGCCAGCCGTCCTCAAGCTGAGCAGGATGGACTTGTAGACGTCCTTGTCCAGCAGCGTGCGGATAAGCATGTCCGGCTCGGGAGCCGTCATCAGCTGAACCAGCGGCACGAGTATGAACGCCAGGACCAGCGCGCTCGCTAGCAGGGCGAGCAGCGGAAACAGTTCCGGTTTTCCGCCGCTTCCGGTGTGCAAGGCTTTGATTTTACTTGATCTCCACGAGCGCCTGTATTTCGGCGGGCAGCGCTTCGAACATCGCCTGGGATGGTACGCGCGCGGGCAGTATGGCTGGCTGGCTCATGTCCTCGAGCGTCTTCATGCCCAGCTCCGGTGACAACAGGTACGCGAGGAAGGCTACAGCGGCTTCTCTGTTAGGAGCCTGCTTGATGAGCGCCGCGCCATAGGTGACGGACGAACCTACGTTGGTTACCATCTCTCCAGGCTTCGAGCCCGTAACTTCGACGCTGGACTGCGCGTAGTAGTCCTCGAAGCGGTAGTCACCCAGGTTGATCTCCGCGGGCAGCGCTATGTACTCGAGTTTGTGCTGCATAGCCACCGACAGGTACTCCCACGCGTAGTCCATGTTGCCGGATTGCAGCAGGCTTATCAGGTCTACCGACTTGGAGCGCACGTTTTCGATCGGCCTGTTGGCCAGCATCCGCCCGTACAGCCCCGGCTTGCCGTAGTAGATCTCTGCCAGCTGCATCGTCATAAGGCTGCGGTAGCCGCAGGGGTCGAGGTTGGGGTCGGAATGCCCCCAGACCACGCCCGCGCGCGTGAGGATGTCGAACCAGTTCTGCTCGTTTATCTCGCCGGCGAAGCGCGAGGTGGGCGTGTAGGAGAGTACGAGCTGGTTGTTGGCGAAGCGGATGTTGGTGTCGGTGTACGTTGGCATCAGCATCTTGTCTATCACCTGGTAGTCGGCGGAGATCAAGAGGTCGCACGGTCGGCCCAGGTCGGTAATCTTGCGGGCCGCCGCGGTGCTGCCGCCGGCTTCCCGCTGGATGTCAACGGCCGGGTGAAGGCGTTCGAACTCCTTCTCCATCGCCTCGAGCGGCATGGTAAGGCTACCTGCGTGGAAGATCGTGACGACGCCTGCTAGTTCGGCTTGTGCCGCCCGGG
>JAFGUM010000380.1 GCA_016938515.1 Spirochaetales bacterium
CAAGGCTCCCCAAGACCGTTTACTTTTGAAACAGCTTTTCGTCACGCGCGTCCAATCGTGTCGTTCCTACCCGCGCTCGCGTTCGTACGGCATGCGCGTTCTGCCACAGCACATACGATACGGCAGCCCTGAGCCACACGGGCAGCGATCGTCAGCCTGCATGGCGCGCCCCCGAACAAAGTCAGCCGCAATGATCTTGCCTACGCTACCCGCCCGCGGGCGCAACGTCGGGAACTCGATGCTCAGATCTTCAAAGGTCTTGAGCTTGTCGTCACACGGGCTATCTCCAACCGCCTCTGCCTCATTGAGGCGGAGCCACGCACCCGCTATTACGGTCAGAACCTCGTCTATCTCCTCCTGGCTCGCAAACCGCCTATCAGGAACGCGCTCAAGGTACCTTCTAACGTGGATGGCACAAAAAGCCCTGTAGTCATCGTGCTCTTCGCAAGCAGCCTTGGGCATACCGTAGCCGTTGGCAACATGAGCGTACAACTCCCTGGCAGAACCTCGTGGAGCCAGGCGCTGGGCGCTCGCGAGTGCTTTTATTGCCAGCCCTTCCTTGCCCAGGCGGCGAAGCGCGATGGAAAGCCAGTATAGGCGGTGTGCCAACTCCGCCCTTCGGGACGCAGGGCAACCATCTACCGCGATCCTCAACAACCGTATAGCCGCTACCGCGTCGTGAGCTGCCAGCGCCCTCTTTCCCTGCACGTATGCCAACGCGGCTGTATCCGGCTTCGTCATACGAATAAAGTACCTAATTGTCGTTCCCAGATCAAGTTTCGCGCGTTCGCGACAAAAGCAGCGCCATACTCCAGGGCATCACATGATAGCCGCCTTTTCTGGGCACCAGCGGCTCGGCCCCGTGGGGAGCTATGTCATCAGGAGAGTCCAGCGCGGTATCAATGGCACGGTGCCATTCCCAACCAGCCTGGGGACGCGGCACCACAAAGTCCAATGGCTCTGGAGTGGCGTTGAACATGATGAAAAAGTTGTTATCATCGTGTTCCGCCATAATATCTGCTCGCGAGCCGTCCATCCGCACCGCGATTGCCGACGGCATGTCCTCCCAGCTGGGTTCCGTGCCATCTGGCGCGTACCAGGCAATGTCGGGAACCGCGTTGAAGTTGGCGTCTTTGCCGGTAAAAAAGTCCGGACGGCGAAACGCGGGATGTTTGTGCCGAATGGCTATGACTTCGCGTACGAAGCGCAACAAGCCGGTATTGGCAACGCGCAGGCTCCAGTCAAACCAGCTCAGCTCATTATCCTGGCAGTACGCGTTGTTGTTGCCGCGCTGGGTTCGACCAAATTCGTCGCCGCCTAGCATCATCGGTGTGCCAATGGACAGCAGGAGCGTTGCCAGGTAGTTTTTCTGCTTGCGCTCCCTGAGCTTCAGAATCCGGTCATCCTTGGTTGGCCCTTCGTGACCATGATTGTAGCTGAAATTTGAATCGTGTCCGTCTCGCCCGTGCTCACCGTTGCGCTCGTTGTGCTTGCCGTTGTAGCTGACGAGATCGTACAGCGTAAAGCCATCATGGCTGGTTATGTAGTTAATGGAATGAAATGGTTTGCGGCCATCGCGCAGGTACAGGTCGCTGGAACCAGACAACCTGGTGGCGAGCGCCGCCGCCATTCGCTCGTCACCGCGCCAGAAGCGCCGAATGTCGTCGCGGTAGCGGTCGTTCCACTCGGCCCATCGTCCTCCGGGGAAGCTACCCACCTGATACGCACCGCCCGCGTCCCAGGCCTCCGCTATGATCTTGGTCTGCCTGAGTATGGGGTCCTCGGCAATCTGTTCGATTACGGGAGGGTTCTCGAGCATCCGCCCCTTCTGGTCACGCCCCAGTATTGAACCGAGATCAAAGCGAAAGCCGTCAACGTGCATGTCTACTACCCAGTAATGCAGGCAATCGAGAATAAAATTCCTGACGACGGGGTGGTTGCAATTGAGGGTGTTGCCGCATCCTGAGTAGTTTTTGTAGTAGCGGGGATCGTCGTCGAGCATGTACCAGATCGGGTTGTCAAACCCTCTGAACGATATGGTGGGGCCAAGCTCGTTACCCTCGCCGGTATGATTGAATACGACGTCGAGTATTACTTCTATGCCAGCCTTGTGCAATTCCTTGACCATGGTCTTGAACTCGGCGACCTGCTGACCAGAGCAACCAGACGACGCGTACCGCCCTTTGGGCGCAAAAAAGGCCAGCGTGCTGTACCCCCAGTACTGGTACAGTCGCTTGCCGGTGCGCGAATCGTGCCTCTGGTTCTCGTGATGGTCAAATTCCTGTACTGGCAAGAGCTCAAGGCTCGTTATGCCGAGTTCCTTGAGGTAGGGGATGGCGCTGACAACGCCCAGGTACGTACCAGGATGCGATGTATGAGCGCTGGCGTGCGCCGATAGTCCCCGAACGTGGGTTTCATAGATGATGCAGTGCCGTAACGGCAGGTTGAGCGGACGATCACCCTCCCAGTCAAATGCGTCGTCGTCTACGACGACGCATTTGGGCACGAGCGCCGCGTCATCGTCAATTGAAAATGACAGATCCCGCGCCGGATCTTCGGGGTTGTAACCCACCGCGCGGCTGAGCTTCCACTCAAAATTGCCCGAGAGCGCCTTGGCGTACGGATCAAGGAGCAGCTTGTTGGGATTGAATCGAAAGCCACGATCAGGAATGAAGGGACCATCCACGCGCCAGGCGTACAGGGTGCCCGGGCCTATGCCGTCTACGTGGATGTGCCAGATGTCACCGGTCTTGTTCTGAACCGGGTCGAGGCGGTGGTCAAAGTACGGCTCCGCGTCATCCGCACGCTCGAACAAGCACAGGCGCATGCACGTCGCATGCCGTGAGAAGACGGCAAAATTGACGCCACCTATGACCGGTTCGGCGCCAAATGGCCTCGGGTTTCCATGACGGGTAACGAGGTTCGGTTCGCGCACGCGGACCTCCGGTGCTAAGGATGCTGGCTATGCAGTATACCGTACCCGTACTATAAAAGACACGCCCTTACATTGCCATACCACCGTCTATCTTTATTACCTCGCCGGTGATGTACGATGACATGCTGGACGCGAGGAAAACGACGACAGAGGCAATTTCGTCAGCGGTGCCGGTGCGTCCCAGGGGTATTTGAGCGAGCAGCTTTACCCTGGCCTCATCAGATATCGCTTCTGTCATCGCCGTATCCACAAAACCAGGCGCTACCGCGTTTACCCTGACGCCACGGCTGGCTACCTCGCGGGCAAGGCTCTTGGTAAAGCCGATGAGGCCAGCCTTGCTTGAAGAGTAGTTCGTCTGTCCGCCGTTGCCGGTTATGCCAACGACGCTGGACACGTTTATGATGCTGCCGGCACGTCGCTTTATCATCGCCCGTGCAGCGGTTCGCGCGACGACAAAGGCGCTGGTGAGGTTCGTATCGAGTACTGCGTGCCAATCGTCCAGGCTCATCCTGAACACGAGCCCGTCACGGGTGACACCAGCGTTGTTGACTACCACATCCGGCGCAGCGCGGCCTACCGTAGCCTCGATGGCGGCTTCGAGCGCAACCGCGTCCGATACGTCACAGGCCGTCCACAGGAGTTCCCTCCCAGCGGCGGCGGCCGCTGCGGCCAGCTCATCGTGTTCGTCTGCCCGGGATCTGGCGTAATATTCCACCGACGCCCCTTCCGCCAGAAACGCCTTGACGATGGCCAAGCCTATACCACGGGATCCGCCGGTAACTACGCATCTCTTCCCCTCGAGTACCAATCGCTCCATGACTACTCTCCTTTACAAGCGTATCGCAAGCGCTGCGATGTGCTCGGCAGTGCCTGCCGACTCAACAGGCGGTTCGAAGCCAGCTGCTTTCCATAGCCCGGCGAGCACTGTCCCCGGCCCGGCTTCCACGAGGCGCTCGTAGCCGTCATTCAGTATAGCCGTTTCTTCGTCTACCCAGCGCACCGGCTTGATGATCTGCTCGGCGGCCAGCGCGCGTATCTGTTCGCCGCTCGTTACCCTGCCACCGGTGACGTTGGAGTACAACGCTTTCTTCGGGTCGGCAAAGGCAACATCGGACAGGAGCTCACGAAAACCATCATACGCGTAGCGCATGATGGGAGAATGAAAGGCTCCTGACACCTTGAGTCGTATCGCCCGCTTGGCTCCCGCGGCTTTTACCACTTCTTCCGCCCTGGACAGCCCGAGCTCTGTCCCCGACAGCACCGACTGGCCTGGTGAGTTGTAGTTGGCTATCCACGCGTCTTCTACCTTGGCCGCCGCGAGCGCGGCTTCAATCGCCGCGGGCTCCAGGCCGATGACAGCCGTCATCGCCGAGCCTCCCGAGCGCGTACCTGCTTCATCCATCAGGCGCCCCCGCTCTGCCACGAGGCGTATCATTTCGGCAAATGGCAAGACTCCCGCTTCGGTTATCGCGGCCCACTCGCCCAGGCTAAAGCCCGCCGCGCCTTGCGCCTCAACGCCAGCCTCCCCAAGAGCCACCGCCGCCGCCGTCTCCACGACAGCGAGGGCGATTTGGGCGTTGCGCGTTTGCTTGAGTTCGTCTTCAGTACCGGAAAATATGAGCTTTGCTACGTCCATCCTGGACGCGTCCGAGGCTTCCTCAAACAGCCGCCTGACAGCAGGGCTCCCATCGTACAGATCCTTGCCCATGCCAACGGTCTGCGCTCCCTGGCCGGGAAACAGCATGCATGTTCTCATCGCCTATCCTCCTTGGGCAGGCGTGATGCGCCCGCCTGGTTACTCATGCACAGTACGACGCCTAGGTTCGACAAATTTCGATATATTGTCAAGATGCTGAGTATGGTACACTGCACGATAAAATTACGGGACAGAAGGGGGAGCCGTATCATGGGTAGCACCGGAGAGCACATAAAACGCGTACTTCGAGGGATCCCCGTTGGGCGTGTTGCGTCGTATGGTTCGATAGCAGCGATGGCCGGTCTTCCCAATGGCGCCAGAACGGTAGCCAGGCTCCTGCACACCAGCTCGCGAACCGACGACCTACCCTGGTGGCGGGTCGTAAGGGCAAATGGCTCACTGGCGCTGCGCCCCGGATTCGGGCTGGAAGAGCAACGAGCCAGACTCGAAGCTGAAGGCGTGCGGGTAGACGCAGCCGGCAGAGTACGTATGTCCAGCTACGAATGGTCTGGCGACGCCAAAGGCGACGCCAAAGGCGACGAGGCTAACGGCTAGTCGTTAGTCTTCATGTAACGGGTTCCAAAGGCTTCGTAGCCGTATGATGTCATTGACGAGCCAAAACCAGCTGGCAAGAATGGCATATCGACTATGAAGCGGGGTATACCTTCCCGCGCGAGCCGCCCTCTGGCCGTTTCGGCCATGCGCCGACCCAGGCCAAGGCGGCGGTGCTCGACAGCGACGAACAAGTAGACGAGCTTGCCAAACGAGCTGTCGGACAC
>JAFGUM010000381.1 GCA_016938515.1 Spirochaetales bacterium
GCTTCCGAAAATACTCTGCTCATGGTTTCTACTATCCAGGCGCGCACCTCCGCGATGGTAAGGTCGAGCACGAACTGGTTGCGGCCGAACGCCGGAGCCCTGTCCGGCGTGGAGATGGCCCACTCGGGATGAGCCCGGTAGAGGTCGCTGTCCTCGCTTATCATCTCGGGTTCGACCCACAACCCAAAGCCCAGCCCAAGCGCCGTTATCTTTCGTGAAAGCTCGCCCATACCGCCGGGCAGCTTTTTTTTATTGACGACCCAATCGCCGAGCGAGCTCGAGTCGTCGTCACGATGGCCAAACCAGCCGTCGTCCAGCACGAACAGCTCCATGCCCAGGCCGGCTGCTTCCCGCGCCAGCGACATGAGCTTGCTCCTGTCAAAGCTAAACTCTGTGGCTTCCCAGTTGTTGACGAGTATAGGCCGCTCCCGGTACTGCCACGCGCCCCGGACGATACGATCCTGCACAAAGCGGTGCATCGCGTGGCTGAGCGCGTTTAATCCGCACCCGGAATACGTCAACACGGCTTCGGGCGTCGTAAAGTGCTCGCCCGGTTCAAGCAACCACTCGAAGCCAGATGGGTTGATGCCGGTGAGCAGCCTGATCTTGCCCTGTCGCGTGCGCTCGACTATCTCGGCGTGGTTGCCAGAATACACGAGGTTGGTAGCGTAGCAGCGCCCGGCAAACTCGCCACAGCCCGGTTCAACAAGCATCACGAAAGGGTTGTGACGATTCGAGCTGTTACCGGTCTTGGCGTCGTTTACGTAAACACCCGGCTGTACGCGCCTGTCGTTGCGCTCTCGCTCCCAGGCCCAGCACCCGTCAAACGTCACCAGATCGTACTCGCCGCCGAACAGATCCAGCTGCGCGCTCATAAGCCTGCGGATTCGCAGCGCTTCGGCGCCATCGTTGCGCAGCATCGCGAAGCGGGTTATCACGTCGTACGCGGGGTATACGCAGTAGTACAGTTCAAGCGTAAGGTTTTTATCAGCGTCGCGCAGTGAAACCACCGTGGTCTGGACGTCTTCTTCCCCGCCGGTCGCGGCGGGGAGCCCGTCGATGCCGGGTCGCCCCGCGTACGAGGCGTGCGACGCGTAGCGGAAATCGGTCGTGCGCGACCCGTCGGCGAAGACGAGTTCCACCGCGGGCTCGCGGAAATCTCCCTTGCCAAGCCCCGAGTACTCGAGGCACTGGTCGTCAAGCCCGATGTTCTTTTCCGTCTGGCTGACGTTTACCATCGTGCCATACGGTACGTCGTTTTTCTGGCGCAGCGGGGTATAATCATCCATTGCCCGTAGCCGTTCACCGTAGTACAGACACGCGAGATGGCCAGTAGGCAGAACGTCCATAATATAGCTGCTGTTTTCCGTATCGAGGTGGATCACGTCGGGCATAGGAGATTCTCCGTTTCAATGCAACGCAGGAGCGTTGATTATTCCAGCATTCAATCCCAGTATCGCGAGCCGGTGATACTCAGTCAAGAAACTGAAATATGCAAATTTTTATTGATGAAAGTATTTTTTATACACGATAATTTCTGCTCATTGCGGTTAATAAGCAAATTTTTTTATTGCGCATTCGAAAATTTACTCTATAATGACGCGATGGCCCCCTTGACTAAGCCCCCTCTACTACTATAGATAGAAACAATCGGGCACCTGTATCCGTTCATTTTTTCTGAACGGGTGCTAGGTCACCGGGGCATCGTACGATGCTTGCCTTTTTCTTGCGATAGGAGGAACGAATGAAAAGAAGCAGAGTGGTTCTGGCGGTGTTCGCCGTATCGATGGTGCTCGTCGCCATCGGCTGTCAGAAAAAGGTAACCGAGACGATCAAGATCGGTGTCGCGGGCGCTCATACCGGCGACCTCGCCTCGTACGGTCTGCCATCGGTAAACGCGGCCAAGCTCGTGATCGATGAAGTCAACGCCGCCGGCGGTATCAACGGCCAGCAGATCGAGCTGTTTATCGAAGATGACCAGTGCAAGCCCGAAGTGGCCACCAACAC
>JAFGUM010000382.1 GCA_016938515.1 Spirochaetales bacterium
AAGATTGCCGTCATGTACGCGGGCCGCATCGTTGAAAAAGGCAGTGCCGACGAGATTTTTGCTGACCCCAAACACCCCTACACGCAGGGCCTGATCAAAAGCGTTCCCCGTCTTGACCGGGAGAACAAGCAGCGGCTGTACTCGATTCCGGGTCAGCCGCCCAACGTCATAAACCTGCCCGAGTGCTGCCCCTTCTTCCCGCGCTGCGAGCGTGCGATGGATGTATGCAAGACCCAGTATCCTCCAATCGCTACCATCGGTGAAGGCAGGAGCGTCGCCTGCTGGCTCTACGGAGAGGGTAAATAAATGGACACCAACGAAAACCTGCTCGAGGTAAGCGGCCTTAAAATGCACTTCCCGTACCATACGGGCTCCCTCCTCAACCGCAAGAAGGGCTACATCTACGCCGTAGACGGCGTAGACCTTACTATAAAAAAAGGCGAGACGCTGGGCCTCGTAGGGGAGTCAGGCTGCGGCAAGTCTACGACGCTGCGTGCCGTGGCTCAGCTGCACAAGCCTACGGGTGGTTCAGTGCTGCTCAAGGGGCAGGAGCTTACCACCGCGACGAAGGCGGAAGTGATGCGGGCCCGCAAGGACATGCAGATAGTCTTCCAGGACCCCTACGCCTCGCTCAACCCCCGCATGACGACGCGGGACATCATCGCCGAGCCGATGCGCATCTTTACCAAGGCCGGCCTCCTTGCGATGACCAAAGAGGAAATGGACGAGCGCGTGGAGCAGCTGATGGAACGCGTCGGCTTGTCGCGGTTCTTCAAGAACCGCTACCCGCACGAGTTTTCCGGCGGCCAGAGGCAGCGCATCGGCATAGCCAGGGCACTGGCGCTCAAGCCGGACCTCATGCTGTGCGACGAGCCGGTATCCGCGCTCGACGTGTCAATCCAGTCGCAGATACTCAACCTGTTCAAGGATCTGCAGGATGAGTTTGGCCTCACGTACCTGTTCATAGCGCACGACCTCGCGGTAATCCAGTACATTTCAAACCGCATAGCGGTGATGTACCTCGGCGTCGTCGTCGAGCTGTCGGCGTCCGACGAGCTGTACAAAAAACCGCTGCACCCGTATACGCAGGCGCTGCTGTCCGCCGCGCCCATCCCCGACCCGCAGGTGGAGCGCACGCGCAAGCGCATCATACTGACGGGAGACGTGCCGGCGCCGGACAAGGCGCGCACCGGCTGTTACTTCTACGACCGCTGCTCAAAGCGCATGGACAAGTGCGCCCAGAGCGTTCCCAAGCTCAAGGACGCAGGCGGCGGTCACCAGGTGGCCTGCTTCCTGTACCACGACCCGGACTAGAGCGCTCAACGCGAAACGCAGGACAGCCCGTTGCCGATACTACCGGCAACGGGCTTTTTGTCAGTCTACCGTTTCGACCGGACTTTCACCGTCCGTCTCCGGCTCCGGCTCCAGTTCTTGTTCGTACCAGTTAACGTTCCTCGTAACTATCATGACGAGCGCGGTGATGGCAAAAGCACCCAGGGAGCCTATAAGCAAGGCCCAGTCCTCCGACTGCAGCGTAACGTACAGATATACGTAGGCAGCACCCATCACCGGCGCCATGTACCATGCGCGCCTTACATCCTTGAAGATTGACCAGGAGTACAAAAACACCATAACACCCACGGCCAGCGACGAGCCCAGGTATGCCACGCCAAAAGCAACGTGTTCAGACAGCGACAGCAGCAGCAGGTAGTACACCATGTTGGCTACGCCTGCCAGCAGGTACTGTACGGGGTGCAGCCTGCGCCTGGCAAACAGCTCGAGCATGAACAGCGACAGGAAGGGCACGATGATGAACAGAACAGCGTGCTTGGTAGCGCGGTCGTTGAGCGCGTATCTGTCCAGAACCTCAAAGAAATCTACGCCAAAGAACTCCCGCGACAGCGCCGTCATGGTTGCCCCAGAATCCTGCCAGAACAATGGCGTACCACGGCTCAGGTAGCTTACATCCCAGGTTGCCTTGAACCCGGCATCATCGAGGCTGTGCTCGCCTGGCAGGTGCTGGCCCTGGTACGACGGCGCCAGCCAGTCCGCGGCCATGCTCACGCGCGCCTCCTCGCCCAGCGGCAGCACCCGTATACGCTTGCCGCCGCGAACAGACAGCTCTATCTGGAACGAACTTGGCGCCTTCATCTGGAGCGGCGCCGCCGCCCTGACGCCGCCATCGAGAAGATCAAAGCCGGCGGCTCCGGGTTTGAAGGCGAGAGGCTGGCGTTCCCAGCTCGCAGCACCGACGCCACGTATGCCTTTCTGGTTGCCAATAGACACGACCAGCTCGGCGTCGGCCGGGTACGCCACCTCGCCCGGCCGCAGCGCGGCCAGAGCCGCGGTAGCGTCAAACACGCCGGCCATGGCCACGGTACCGGCAAACACGGGCACCGAGAATATACCGCGGCTCTTGCGCGTGGTCTCCATGACCACGCGCAGGTCGAGGTCGTGGGGGCTCAGCCACAAGTCAAAATGCTGCTGCCTGTGTTCCACTGTCTCCCGGCCCTGCGCATCCTTGTGCGATACCTCTTCCAGACGAGTGCAGGGGATTCGCAGAACAGGCCCGGCCAGCCACAGCTCGCCCCCCCACGCGTCCAGAATTTCCCGCTCTACTTCGTCTGCCCTGTGCGACCGCTCGAGCACCACTTCGCGCACGAGCGCCGCCGGTACCAGCATTATCAGTATCATGATGCCGATGAGCACGGTCTTGAAGCCCAGGCTTTTCGTGATCCTGTTGGCAATGTTCATGGTATTTCCTCCGGTGTACGTCTGATGGTCATGATCATGGCGTAGCAACGTGGCAGAAATGGGGCAACATTGTGGCAACAATCAGGCTTTACGCGGAGGTACCCCGCGGCGCGGCGTCTCGGGCATGTAAAAATTTTGGCGGCCGTGGTATTCTTGGGTACGCATGAGCCTCATCGCGCTGGTAGAAGACGAAAAAAACATCCGCGAGACGCTTCGCGTGGCACTGGCTCGCGAGGGGCACGACGTACTCGAATACGCCAACGGCGAGGACGCCTGGCTTGCGCTGGGAAGCTCCGCGAATCGCTCTGTCCCCGACCTGTTCGTACTGGACATCATGATGCCCCGCATGGACGGCATAGAGCTGTGCAGGCGCCTGAGAGCGATTCCCTCCGACGTACCCATTATCTTCTTGTCTTCCCGCGACGACGAAATAGACCGAGTTCTGGGTCTGGATTCTGGCGGTGACGATTACGTGTGCAAGCCCTTTGGGATACGGGAACTTACCGCCCGCGTCCGGGCCTCTCTCAGGCGCCGCGCACCCTCCGAAGCCCCAGCGCGTTTTACCCTGGTGGCCGGGCGTCTTGAGCTGGACGATGAGCGCTACCTTGTCCGATGCGGCGGTAAGGACGCGGCGCTCACCGTTACCGAGTTCAGAATGCTGCGCAGCCTCGCCGCGGATCCCGGCGTCGTGCGTACGCGCGAACAGCTGATGCGCGCCGCATTCCCGGAAGATGCCTGGCCCAACGACAGGGCGGCCGATAGCCACGTCAAGCGCATCCGCTCCAAGCTCAAGGCTGCCGATCCCGGCTTCGACGGCATAGAAACGGTCTACGGGCTCGGCTACCGCCTGGTGACGCGATGATGATTCGCCCTGCCGTGAGGCGCCTGTCTGTACGGCTTCTCGCCTTCAACCTGCTCCTGCTGTTCCTGCCGCTGGCCAGCCTTCTGTACCTTGATACCTACGAGCGGCAGCTCCTTGAGATGCAGGAAGCCTCGATGATACAGCAGGCGCGCATCATGGCTTCGGCTATCGGCGACGACGATCCGGCACAGGCCGCTCCGCTGATACTGCGACGACTGGGGACGCGGGTCGACTCGCGCATCAGGGTGGTAAACCGTGACGGCCTGCTGCTGGCGGACTCCTCGGCGCCGAGCATTGAATCAACGCGCGATGCCCCACCTTCAGCCGAGGTTGCAGACAGGCTCTCCCGCAGCGCCAACGAGACGACGCTGTACCGCAGCTTCGTGGCGCCGCTCAACGCGCTCCGGGCCTTGCTGTCGCCTCCCGGTGTACCCTACGACTCAGGCGAGTACTACTCCGGTAGGACAACGCTCCTGGGACCTGAAGTGCTCGCGGCCCTCCAGGGGCGCTACGGCGCCATTACGCGCCTGTCTACCGGTGGGCAGGTCTCGGTAAACCTGTATTCGGCCATTCCGATACTCGGCGCCAGCGGTGTTACGGGCGCGGTACTCGTTTCGCGGTCAACCTACGGCATACTGGAAAAGCTGTACGAGCTGCGCCTGGACATCATCAAGATATTTCTGTTCTCCCTGCTGGCGGCCCTCGTGCTGTCAATCATCCTGTCGATGACCATAACCGTTCCCGTAGCCAGGCTTACCGCCGAGGCTGACACCGTTCTAGACCCCTCCGGTCGCTTCCAGGGACACTTTACCGGCATGAAGCGGCGTGACGAGATAGGCGACCTGTCGCGCGCTCTGTCCGAGCTGTCTGGCCGCCTTGAAAAGCGCGTAACCTTTATAGACGGCTTTACGGCGGACCTGCTCCACGAGCTTAAAAACCCGCTGGCGGCCATCCGGGGCGCCGTTGAACTGGCGCTGGATGCCCCCGAGTCCAGCACCGGACAAACGCGGCCGTTGCTCGTGAGCATCCGAGACGAGGAGCTGCGGATGGAGCGGCTCCTGTCGAGGCTGCGGGAAATAGGCAGGCTGGACAACGACATGGCGGGCGAGCCTACCGAGCTGGTGGATTTGTCGCTGCTCATACCCGTCATACTGGCGCGATACCCTCACAAGGACTTTCCGTCGGTTGGCGTTGACTTCATAGACGAGACCACGGGAAACGCCCGTATCCGCGCGCATCCAGACAGGCTGGTGCAGGCGCTCGTCAACCCCGTGGACAACGCGATCTCGTTTTCGCCTTCTGGTGCGCGCGTCGTGGTGCGCCTCTGCGCCGCGTCTCGCGATGGGGCTGAGGGGTACCGTATAACGGTAGATGACTCTGGGCCAGGCGTGGGGCAGTCGTCGCTACCCCACGTTTTTGACCGCTTCTACTCAGACCGCCCCGCCAGGCCAGCACAGGCTACCGACGATCATGCCGGATTGGGTCTGGCCATCGTCAAAGCCATAGCCACAGCCTACGACGGTTCGTGCACGCTTAAAAACCTGCCGGGCCGGGGCTGCCGTTTTGAACTGTGGCTGCCGGCGACGAGTCAAGA
>JAFGUM010000383.1 GCA_016938515.1 Spirochaetales bacterium
GCGGAAGTCGCTGGCTACCATGGCTAGTTCTGAGGCAGAGCGAGAGCGTGAGTTAGAGCTTCTCCGATATGCCGTTGAGGAAATCGATACCGTTTCTCCTCGCGTTGGTGAAGAAGATGAGTTGACAGATGAAGAAAGACGATTGTCGCAGCATGAGCGCCTGTTTGCGGCTGTCGCGCAGACCCGGGAATTGCTTGTAGAAGCGGACGGTGCCATAGCGCGGCTTAGAAAAGCCCGTGTTCAGCTTGAATCGGCAGGCGCAATTGACACCCGTTTGGTAGCCCAGGCAAAAAGGCTTGACGACGCGTACTATGAGCTAGAAGACATCGGCGAATCGGTGACTACGTACGTAGATCAGCTTTCTTTTGATCCTGGCAGGCTGGAGGATATTGAGGCACGCCTTGCTACGGTGCAGCGCCTCAAGAGAAAATATGGGCCAGAGCTGTCCTCTGTCCTCGAATACCGTACAGAAGCCGCTGAAAGGCTTACCAGACTGGAAAACTGGGAAGAAGACAGGTCTGGACTGGAAAAAGAAGTTGCTGAACTGGAAGAGCGGGTGCGATTTGAAGCGGAGCGTCTATACGTCGCTCGTACTGCAGCGTCGCGACGGCTGGAAGAAGCCGTCGTTGCTATCATGACTACGCTTGGTATGCCCAACGCGAGGTTTGTGGTAAAGCTGGAAAGAATATCCGCGGTTAATGGTAAAGTTGCCGTAGGGCCATACGGTATCGATGAACTGGAATTCTACGTTTCCACCAACAAGGGAGAGCCGCTCAGACCACTCGCTGCGGTAGCATCGGGGGGCGAGTTGTCGCGCGTGATGCTCGCGATCAAGTCGGTTCTTGCTGATGATGGTGGAGCGACGACGATGGTCTTCGACGAGGTCGATACTGGTATCGGCGGAGAAGTGGCACTCGGCGTTGGTTTGCATTTAGCTGGTTTGGCGGCGCGGAGACAGGTTTTATGCATAACACATCTCGCTTCGATAGCCGCTCGCGCCGATAATCATCTCATGGTGGCAAAGCATGTTGAGGGTGACAGGACCGTAACCAGGATCACGAGACTGGAAAGTCTGGCTCGCGTCCATGAAATCGCCCGGATGCTTTCTGGAGATTCAACCTCAAGAGCCTCGCTCGATCACGCAGCCGAATTGCTTTCTAAGCTCGGTACTACTCGAGGGAAATGATGTCCAAGATAACCCAGGAACAACGGAACCGCTACGCGGCCAAGGTTAAAGAATACAAGGTCACGATAGATTCGATCCTTGCCAAAGAGCAGTCATTTCTCAGTGTACTCAAGCAGCCCGGTGGGCAGGGTGTTGGTTACGTCAAGAAAAAGCTGTCAGAGCAAATGCTCAGCCTCACCTCATATCATATTCTGATCAATTCCTTGTCTGTCGCGCTATTGGGTATCAAAAATGAGGATGCGCTCGCAGAAGCGCGAAAGAGCATTGGACGGAGCATAAAATATCTTGAAGAAATAGTTACAGGTTACGTAGACGCTTCTTTTTCGGAATACGAGAAAAACCTTGAGGAAATATCGGAGGTTTCGTACGAAGATCGATACGCGCTTCTGCGGAAAATTGGATTTGCCATACGCGAGATTGAAGAGGCATACGGCGCGAATTCCAAATGGAAATGGTCTTTTGTCGAGTTATGGGGTAAATTGGCCGCGGTGGCAAAAAACTCTCTAGATCTAAAGCGCGCCTATCTGGATATGGATCTGGAATCTCCCAACCGCATGATAGTTTTGTCATACCTGGCGTTTATAAAGAAACTCCTGCAGACGACCGCAGATCGATATCGCGAAAAATACGAAGTATCTTCCATGAAAATGGATGATTTCAAGCAAGCCATACTGTTTCTGAACGCGCTCAGGCGGTTGCATGTGGTATTTGGCGAAAGAAGTGAAGCTGACGAGCTCAAGAAAAAAATTGAGATATGGTCTGCCAAATTGGAGAACGACCTTAAAAAGCGTGACGAAGAGTCAAAGCGTCGTTGAAGCCTGGCTTTTGCAGTAAGTGCCTCTCCGGTTCGCAAAGCAAACGCAAGCAATCGCAAAGCCAATTTCAAAAGCAACCAGCTTTAAAAATTGGCTCTACAGCGTGTTCATTTGTCGGAAAGCTCGTGCAATGCGTCGTGTGGTAGCAGTTCTCCCATGGTAGAATCAACGACGCGGCCGTCTGACCCTCCAAAACGAATGGGGAAGCTTTGCTCGACGAATTCACTTATAAACTGACGACACGCGCCACAGGGGCTCACCGGATAATCAGCGTCTGGACAGGAAATGGCGAGGGCTTTGAAGCGGGTTTTTCCCTGGGCGATAGCTGATACCATGGCCGATCGTTCTGCGCAAATGGTAAGGCCGTACGATCTGTTTTCCACGTTTGCTGCGCATACAACGGTGCCATCGTCGCATAGCAAGGCGGCTCCAACCCGGAATTTTGAATATGGCGAGTACGAGCGATCCGCTGCTTCTGTCGCAAGCTTTAAAAGTTCTGCGCTATCCATAAGCTCCTCTTTCAATAACGCTGGCATACCGCTTTGTATTGACGGAATGGGACAATACTATATACCATCAGAACGAGTTAGCCAATCATCAGTAGACGGCTGTATGATGTAACCAAAACGGTGGAGGGTGGTATGAACGATGGAAAGGGCAGACCCGGGTTTTTATCTGTCCTGCTGATTATCGTCTTCTCCCTCGCGTATTTTCTGGTATGCGCTGAGCCGCTGCAGCCTGAGCTGTCGGCTGTACCCCGCTGGCGGGTAGAAATCCCCGCGGCTTCAATCGCCGGCGCCGTGGAAATTGTAGGTGATGATGCTATGGCGTTCCAGGCGGGGGGGCGCTTTGGCTATTTCTCTCCCGATGGCGATTGCAGTTTTATGTCTGATAGTGAAGGGTGCATGGCCATAGGGGATAGCGCGTACGCAAAATCAAACGCGGCGGGTGGTAGTGAGTTGGTTAGTCCTGATGGACAGAGTATCGCCCAGATCGCTTCTGATGCGCCTTTTTTTTCAGCTGGGCGTCTGTTTTCAGCTGATGGCGACGGTACGGGTATCACATCATACAACGCCACTGGCGATATACTCTGGTCGTACTCTTTCCCTTGTCATCTGAGCGCTTTGTCCGCTGGCAGTAGTCTAATCGTTGGCGGTACCATCGATGGCTGGATAGAAGGCGTTTCTCCATACGGCAAAAAGGCGTTTACCTTCGCTCCAGGTGGTTCTCGCTTGTCAGTAGTACTAGGGCTGGGGGTTTCACGATCGGGCAATTGGGTTGCTGCTGTAACCGGTATCGACAGGCAGCGCCTTATTGTTCTCGGACAGGGTGGTGCTGATTACAGGGTAACGAGTCATCGCTACCTTGAATCCGACTATAGGGAACCTGTTCGTGTCATCGTAATGGACGACGAGCAACACGTGCTGTATCGGCGAGCAGACGGTGTAGGCGTATGGTCCGTTGACGGAACCGTGGATGAAATTCTGCCTGTCAAGGCTGATGACTTCAGCGTAGCGATGGATGAGGCGCACGGTGTATCGTATATGATGGCGAGACGGGGTAAGCACGCCGAGATTGTGGTCTTCAAGAATCCCGCTACCTTATTGGGACGTGTTGCGTTGCCAGACTACACCGATTTTGTACGGTTCAGTGGATCGTCTGTGTACGTGGGCGGAAGTACATGGCTTGCCCGGTTCGATTTCGTGGAGGAATGACGTGCTACGTAGCAGGCTCGATGCTGTGAAGCTGTTTGGTGTTCTGATGACGGTGGTAGCATCTCTGTGCGTGGTTTCCGCGATCGCGTTCGAGTGGCCAGCTGATCGGGGGGTGTATCGGTTTGGCTTCGGAGCGCTCAGAGCTGGCTTTCTCAGGGGTGTTGAGTTCGGAGTAGCTGAGAGCCTCATGGAGGCTTCGGATGACGGCGAGATGGTGTTCGCGACCGAGCATCCTGCCCTTCCAGGCGGCTACCCATTGCGGGGCAATTCCATTATGGCAGTGGCCCATGCCTCAGATATGACGACAGTGTATACGGGGCTCGAGCAAGGATCTCTGGCGACGTATCTAAGAAGCGTAAGAAAAGGGGATATCCTTGGGCGATCATCCGCGGCTGATGGGGGACGCGGAGCGATCGTATACGTCTTTGACAGACGCGAACGGCGTTATATAAATCCGTTGATAGTCATGCCTGAACTCTCTGACAAGAAGCCGCCGGTAATACAATCGATAAGCCTGATCACGGGCGGTGTGGAGACTTCCCTCGCCGCAACGCGTACGGTGCGGCAAGGATCCTACACAGTGTTGCTGGATGTTGTAGACGTCGCGCCTTCTGGAGATGCTAGCGCCCCGTATGATATTCGCATCCTGATTGACGGATCAGAACGCGCGCGAGTCGTATACGATGCAGCATGGTCCCTGGAAGGCATTCCTGTCTTATTTGGTGGCGCCGAAATCGTCGAGTATTCGTATGTCGCCGACGATGGGCGGCTTAGTTTTGGTCCATACGTTTTTTCGAGGGGTACGGTTGTGCTGGCGGTACGGGTTGGCGATTATTCAGGCAATATAAAGGAGCAGACGTATTCGCTTTCGATACAGTAGCCCCTCTTCGCGCGCTCCATTGCGAACATTCTCTACCACCAGGCACAAAGGCAAGCACGATGAGGCGGTACTGGCTACGAACTGTCCGCTGTGTGGCAAAGCTGAGGTAACCGAAAGCTGGCGCGCTGATGACGTTGAGTTTGTTCGGTGTGCTACGTGTGGTCTGATTCGTCAAGAACCGCAGCCTGCGGAAGAAGCAATACTGGCGCGCTACGACGATGAGTACCTGGAGTATGAAACTGCCCGACACCTTGAATATCGCCAGATATCACTCCTGAGCCTGTCTGAAGCGGGGTTGTCTCCATCTGACGCGGTTGACGCCATGGGGCATCCGCGTTCAATGCTTGAGATAGGCTGTGCGACGGGGGCTCTCCTGTCTTCTTTTGCGTCTGAAGGCTGGGATACTATAGGTGTTGAGGTGGGCGCCTCGCTCGCGGCATACGCGCGTGGCACATTTGGCCTGGACGTGAGGACTGGCACGATAGCTTCGGCTGGGTTTCCTGATCAGCGCTTTGACGTCGTCGTCGCTACACACCTGATTGAGCATCTGAATAAGCCGAGAGCCTTTTTAGGAGAAGTTAGAAGGGTGCTGAAGCCTGATGGCGTCTTATACCTTATAACGCCAAACGCCGATGGACTGCAGGCATTGATCATGCGCTCCGCGTGGCGAAGCGCCATAGGGGATCATCTGTACCTGTTTTCCTGCCGCACGTTATCAGCTATGCTGGCTGTTGAAGGGTTTGTCGTTGAATATACGGGAACATGGGGGGGATGGCCGGCTGGCATGGCACCAACTTGTCTTAAAAAACCGCTCGACGCAATGGCCAAGCGCTTGGGGCGTGGCGATGTCATGATCGTACGATCACGACGAGCTCGAGATTAGACACCTGGAAAGGAGAGCGTGCGCATGAACGGCAACACTGTGTCGGCAGCGGGGGGGATGGCTCCCAGGCCATCGGCGCCACCAGACGCTCCTGGCAGCCCAGGATACCAAAAGGCAATCGAGACGGCAATAGAGAAGGTGCAGGAACGAATACGCGCGGCAAGCGAGCGAGCTGGCCGCGATCCAGCCACCATTGAGCTTCTCGCCGTTACTAAATTTCATCCCGTTGAGGCTGTCGTGGCGGCGTACACAGCTGGGCTCAGAAGCTTCGGTGAGAATCGAGTGCAGGAGGCTGAAGCCAAACGGATGGTGCTCGCTGACTCGCTCAAGGGGGCTCGCTATCACCTGCTCGGGCATCTGCAGAGTAATAAAGCCAGGAAAGCCATAGGACTGTTTGACTGCGTACAATCAGTAGACTCGGAAGCCATCATCATGGAGTTGGACAAGCGCGCCGCGGCTCTTGAGAAAACCATTGACATTCTGTTTGAGCTACACACCGGGGAAGAGTCAAAGAGCGGCTTTGAGAATCAGGATATGATGTATAGGGCGATGGAGACAGCAGCTGGACTCCCGTGGCTGCGCCCCAGGGGTCTAATGACCATGGCCCCGTATACCGGTGACAGCGACATAATCAGAGCCTCGTTTCGATCCTGCGCCGCTGCCTTCAAGAAGGCAAAAATGCTATTTGATTTTGACTCTTTCGATACGTTGTCAATGGGGATGACCAACGACCTGGAACTGGCGATAGAAGAAGGCTCTACAATGGTTCGTGTCGGCACCGCCATTTTTGGCGAGAGGACGTATACGTGAAGACGGGTGTTTTGGTAGCATTGGCACTGGTTTTTCTGGTATCGCTGACGCCACTTCAGGCGCAATCAGCTTCCACTGCTGCGGTTGGTTCCGTGCCAGAGCCGTATACCGCAGATGAATTCCCCTCGTGGGCTATCGGTGTCAGGCGTTTTGAAATCATAAGTCTTGGCGCGTTTCCGATATTGTTGTTCTACGCGCGAGTAGGGTACGACCTGCAACGCTACGTGACTAATGATTTTAACGCCATATACGCCCCCTGGCCGTTTAAAAACGAAAGCTCGTACATTCCTGCTACTGAAGAGCAGCTGCAAAGCGTTATCACGGCAGCGGGATTATCGCTCACCCTGGCCGCCATTGACGCCATCCTTCTAGCCATTCGTCCTTGAATAGCGCCCGCGTCAAGCATGTCTGCCTCTTCACAGGGAGACGGGCGGCGCGCTATCATAGCACCGATGAAAACTTTGAATAGGTCGATCCGATCTACGGTTCTAGCTGCCGATGTTGGTGGAACCAATACGAGCTGCGCGCTGGTATCGATTGACGATGGCGTGTTGCGTACGTGCTTTGAGAGGCGATATTCCACGAAAGCCGAACCGTCACTCATAGCTCCGCTCGATCGGTTTCTGAAGGATGCGGCTTCTGCCGGCACGCCACCGCCTAAGCTACTATGCGTCAGCGGAGCAGGCCCGGTACTCGGCAGTTCCATCGCGTTGACCAACGCACCGTGGGGTATAGACGGGCGTGAGCTCGAGTCGCGCTTTGGCCTCCCTACTTTTGTTATTAACGATTTTAGCGCCATCGCCTGGGGCATACTGCTGCTTGACCATAATGATGGGGCTGAACTCGAGCAGTTGCCATCCAGTAGCGGGCGCAGTGTCGTTCCATCCGAAGATGGCCCAGTCGTAGTCCTCGGCGCTGGAACCGGCCTTGGGTTTGGATACGTGCTGCGCGATGGAGGCGTAACGCGCGTCTACCCATCCGAGGGAGGGCACGTGTGCTTGCCAGTGTACGACGATGAGTCGAGAGCATTTTCCCGCTGGCTGGAAGATTGCTACGGCTTTGCGGCTGGAGCCGAAGCTGGAGTATCTGGCCAGGGTATCGAAAATATCTTTTCATTCATGGTGTCCCGGGAAAAGGTCAAGTCTGACTCGGTACGGATGGTTCTCGGGAAGGATAAAGCTGACAGGCCAGCCTTCATCGCCGAGGCTGCCGCGAAAGGTGACCCGTTGTGCACGCGGGTTATGACCATGTTCGTGAGGCTGTATGCGCGCGTAGCCTCGGATGCGGCTGCAACATTCCTTCCAGGCGGCGGTATCTACCTCGCCGGTGGCATCGCGGCAAAAAATCTCGGTTTTTTTACGGAAGAGTTTCGCTTCATGAATGTTTTTGAGCGAGCCTACCGATCTCACATTGCCGATATCGTGGCGCGTACGCCGGTATTCGTAGTA
>JAFGUM010000384.1 GCA_016938515.1 Spirochaetales bacterium
AGCGACAGTATTCCCATGGTGATGAGGGCAAGGATGATACCCATTACCGCTCCTCCTATGGCCAGGAATACTGCTTCAAACAGGAACATTGAACGCACGCCGCCGCGTTGTACGCCGAGCGCACGCATAGTGCCGATTTCTCCTATTCGCTCGAACATGACCATGCTGAAGGTATTGGTAATACCCACCATGATGATTATGAACAGCACGACGAGTATGATGGCCGCCGTGGTGTCCAGTGCCACGACTATCTGCTCTATCTGGGAAAGCACCTCGTTTATAGTAAAGAGGCGATAGCGCACGCCCTCCCACGTTTCCTTGTTCTGCTCACGCAGGAGAGCCTGAAAGGGAGTCTCGGCTCCGTTTTCGTCTTTTACACCGCGCTCGAACAGCTGGACGTTGCCGGAGAGTCTGGCGTAGATGTCTTCAGCCGAGCCTTCGGTGTGCCTGAGGCTGTCGAGCATGATGCCCATCGTCTGGTACTCGCCTGGCTGCAGGCCCAGGAGCTCGTTGACGTACGACAGGTTGGCGTACGACATCATCTGGCCAAAGATGCCCGTATCGTAGCTGATGCCCGCCAGCGTAAACTCGCCCACGTTGTTCTGGCCGGTAAGCGTCTGCATCTGCACGAGCAGGCGGTCGCCTACGTCAACGTTGAGCTTGGCCGCTATCTTCTCGGATAGTATCAGCGACCGCTCGTCAGCCATCGCGTCCCACGAGCCCGCTTTGAGCATAAGGCGCTCTTGCAGGAATGTTTCTTTTTCGAGCTCGGCACCGTCTACGCTCGTGCGAATCTTGGTGCCTTCAAATATAAGCGTGCCCGAGAAGCTGGAGCGCCTGGTTACGTACCGTGCCGGAACACCCGAAGCTGCCACCGCGGCGGTAAGCGCGGAGTCGTCGCGTATTACCGAGAGGTCCCGATCGTTGGCGCCTTTTTCCGTGCCGCTTATGAATATATGGCCAGCCATCAGGTTTGAGAAATTCTCCGACACGTTCTCGGAGAACGCGCCGGCGAAGCCGTTGATCAGCGTTACTATCATCACGCCGAATGCTATGGCGCTACCCAGCAGTATGCTGCGCTTTTTCTGTCGGCTCAGGTTTCGGAACGCTATGTTTGCTATGGTTTTCATCGCGTCCTCCTCAGGCCTGCATCGCCGTTACGGGCTGGATGCGAAGCGCCACGCTTACGGGGTAGAAATGGGCTACGATACCCACCGATACGATGACGCCGAGCGACCATACGAGGGCTACGGGGTCTATGATGGTTCGCAGAATTTTGCCTCCGAACAGTATTTCCAGGAACTGGTTTGACGCCTCGATACCCAGAGCGTTTATAACGGCTGAGACGATGAACGCCAGCGCCATGCCCACCAAGCCAAACACAATAGATAGTGTAACGGTCTCGGCGACAAACAGTTTGCGTACAAACATCCTGCCAGCTCCGAGAGCCCTCATCGTGCCTATTTCGCCTGTTCGCTCTATTATAGAAACGACCATGGTGTTCATGATGATGATGATGGCTACTACGGCAAGGATCACGATAGCTACGGTAAAGACTATGCGGAGCACGTCTACAGACTGAGCGTACGGTCCCGCGGCTTTCTGCCAGTCGCCCGCCGCCGCTTCTATGCCCTCGGCCGCAAACCACGCGTTGAGCCCTGCAACCACGCTCCTGGCCTGGGCCGGGTTTTCAAGGCGCAGGAGTATCGAGTGCCACGCGCCGGTGTCAGCGGTATTGAGCCGTTCGCGTTCGCTCGTGTCACCCAGCAGCGAATCGATGCCTTCTTCGGTGAGCGCGCTGGTTACAGACGGAGCGACCTCGGTGTCTATCGCCGAGAATGCGTCCTCTCCGAACAGCGAATCAAGGTCGTCCACAGCCAGCATCCCGGTTTCCGCTTCGCCCAGCTCTATGTCCTCGGCGGCGCCCACCGTCATGCCTGCCAGTACGCGCAGCGTGTCTATGTCCATGTACGTCAGCTGCTCGGGACCGGCGCCTTCCGATACCCGTTTGAACGTGCCAACTATTCTGGCTGTCCTTAGCCTCATACCGGCGCCGCCCATGCCCTGTATCAGGATTTCGTCCCCGACCTTGAGGTCGCGTTTCAGGTACTTGCCAATTTTGGGTAGTCGGTCTGCGGCTACCATCATTCCTGCTTGCCCAGGCTTGAGGAACTCGCCGTCCACGAGTTCTATCGTCTCGAAGAGCTGCCAGTAGTTGGCGGCGTCGATGCCGAAAAACAGCATAACGGCATCCATCATGCTGCCTTCATCGTCTTCGTCTTCTTCTGCGTCGTCTCCCATTCCCGGATGCCCCCCGGGACCGCCGGAGAAGTCGTTGCCGTTTTCATCCGTCGCGATGCCGAAACCCGTAGCCATGCCCGCAGAAGCCGTTACGCCAGGCAGGGTAGAGGCGTAGGCAATTACCTTTTCGTAGTCCGGTATTATTGGCGTCTGCTCCAGTCCCCCAGGTGATTGCACGCCAAAAAGCGATACCGGGCCGTCTGCCACGCCCGTTATGATAACATCGCCAGTGTAGTTTTCTGTAAACGACGATTCAATGCCCCGTTTTGAGGCGTCCAGGAAGGAGTTTCCTACAACCATGATAAGCATGCCCAACGCCAGGAGTACACCAACGATGAGACTCTTGGCTTTGTGCTCGACAAGGTTGCGGAACGCCATGCGAAGCGTTACCGGCATGGTCAGACCCCCGCGCTCGCGCTGTCGGCGCACACCGCGGACGCGTCTTCGTCCCGTCGTCTGTTCTCTGTTACGAGGCCATCGCGTAGCCTGATGATATGGTCGGCTGTATCAACGATACGAGCGTCGTGCGTACTGAATATAAAGGTGGTTTCAAGCTCCCTGTTTATCTTTTTCATCAGATCGAGAATTTGTTCGCCCGTGGCGCTGTCGAGGTTGGCGGTGGGTTCATCGGCCAGTACGATCTGTGGCTTTGTGACGAGGGCGCGGGCTATCGCTACGCGCTGTCGCTGCCCGCCAGACAGTTCGTTTGGCTTGTGCTTGCGCCAGTCTGAAAGGCCGACTTCTTCAATAAGGTGGTCTATCCAGTCCCTTTTCTCTTCCTTGCCCACCCGGGTCTTGCCGAGCAGCAGGGGGAACTCTATGTTTTCCCACACGTTGAGCACGGGAATAAGGTTGAACGACTGAAAGATAAAACCGAGCGTCTCGTGCCTCAGTCTCGTAAGCTCGGCGTCCTTGAGCTTGGAAGTAGGCGCGCCGTCGAGCAGTACTTCGCCCTCAGTTGGCTGATCGACCAGGCCTATCATGTTGAGGATAGTCGTTTTACCGGAACCAGATGGCCCGGCTATGGATATGAAGTCTCCTCGCTCGATACAGAAAGACACGCCCTTTACCGCTTCCACCTGCACCTTGCCAAGCGGATACACTTTACGGACGTTCTGAAGCTCTACGATTCCCATGGGATCTCCTTGATGTTCGTACGCGCGCTCTTGCTCCGCCAGTTGGCCGGAAACGGCGCCGATGCGTGCCCCCTGCGTAATCATTATGACCAGGGCTATCCGGCACTATAGCTAAAGTACGCAAAGAAGATGCCTCGATCAAGTAGTGGCACAGGTGAGAGAATAAAAATAATCCTGATTCTGATATGAGATGATCCAATGACGGCCAACGGCAGGCCGTCATCGTTCAGAGTGGTCCGGCACGCGTAGCAGACCGGACCTCGTCACGCTCAACCCTG
>JAFGUM010000385.1 GCA_016938515.1 Spirochaetales bacterium
GTTACCGCCTGGCTTAACGATACGATATTCTCCAATCTTGGCGCCAGGCTTCCAGCGGGGTACATAGACCTGGCTCTTGGATTCCGGCCTGGAACGCTCGGAGAAAGTGCGTTGCTAATCGTTTTGCTGGGATCGCTGGTGCTTATCTCCCTTCGTCTGATTCGATTTGCCATACCCGTGTCCATGCTTGGTACGTTTATGATACTGGTACGGGTGTTTGGCTCCGGCCTTCCCGGAGAAGAGGTGATGACGGGTGACGTTCTATTCGCGCTATCGGGTGGCGGCGTCATGCTGGCAGCTTTCTACATGGCAACAGACCCCGTCAGCTCTCCTGTAAGCAAGAAACTGTGCGTGGTGTACGGTGCTGCGGTGGGTACCCTCACCTTCATATTCAGACGCTGGGGTGCCTGTACCGAGAGCGTCGCTTACGCGGTTCTGATAATGAACGTGCTGACGCCTTTCCTGGAACAAACAGCGAGAGCCTCGGTCTTGAAACGTGGGAAGGTTGCGCACCATGGGTGAACGTAAAATCGATACCGCGCTCGTTGTAGCGTTGAGCTGTTCCTTAGCTCTGATTATCGTGTCTGCGCTCATATCCAGGTACGTGGCGTTTCAGGCTAATGGGTACCTTGCTCGCGTCGTCGACCAGAGCCTGGGCTTTTCCGGGGATCATACGTCGTGGGATATGCTCCGGGAAGGGTTCATACTGGGCCGCGCCCGATCCAGCCAGGGAGATACAGCGTATGTGGTGGTAGTAAGGCGACCAGAGGGTGAGTACAGGGTCGCTATGCGCGTTGACGAGGACGGATCGGTTGAGGGCGTGCGGTCCATGGGCTATAGCAGCGGATTCTTCCTGGGGGACAGGCTTGGCGGGTTCTTTGGTGTACAAGAGCCTGGCCGTGGTTCTGGTGAAGCGTCCCCCCTGGACGCCGTATTACAGCCTGTGGTCACAAAAACCATGGAAACCATTACGAGACTGCAGCGAGATTCAATGGAGGTGGGTGATGGCGCACGGCAGTGACGGTGGGCGTTTTGCCGCGTGGGGAATGCTGGTAGGATTATCTCCCCTGCTCGTTTCCGCTGACAGTCTGCGGATGGGTTTGGCGCTTGGCAGCATTTTTTTGGTTGTTCACAGTGCTACCGCTGCCGTCGCGCTCTTGCTCCCGGCCAGTTTTGGCAAGGCCAGAGGGTTTCAGTTCGCGCTACTCGCCGGTGCTGTCGCCGTATCCCTGTCTGCTTCGCTGGTCAGGCTGCTAGATCCATTTCTGTTCGAGCTGGCCAGCGCTCGCCTGTTTATCGTACCATTTACAATTCCGGTTATGGGCGCTGCGGCGTTGCCCGTGACCATGGCCGACAGGGAAGTGGCTCTGGAACGGCTTATTCATGGGGTTGGTTACGCGGCTGCCATCATAATTATGGGCACCGGGAGAGAGTTGCTCGCTTCTGGCGCGATTTCCCGTGGATTCCCCGGAACCACAACTGCTTTGTTGCCCCTGATGTCCCAGCCCGCTGGCGCTTTGATACTTATTGGCCTCACTGCGGCGGCTTTCAAGTCTATCATCGCGGGCGCGAAAGGACAGCGAGCATGAGCATCATTGGCATTAGCTTCTATTTCGCGTTTGGTGGAAATCTGCTCGTGCAGTGGGGTCTCATGCCAGGCAACGACGTAAAGGGCAGGGGTTCAGCGTGGCACGCTCTGGTATTTGTGAGCGCTTCCGCCCTGGCTTCTCTCGTTATCGGACTCGTTTACCGCTACGCGCTCACACCGTGGGGCCTCGAATCGATGGCGCCGGTCGTGTTCGCGCTGCTTCTATTTGGAGCGTTCGCGTCCTTGCAGCTGGTACGTACGCTGGCGCCTAGTCTACATGAAGCACTTGCTGACAAGAACAGCTTTCAGGTAACGCTAGTGCTATACGCGGCAGCCATGGCTACTGGAGAGCGTTTCTCTTCCCCATGGCACCTGCTCGGTGGTGGCGCGGCTGCCGTGCTGGGCTATCTTGCCGCTGTATGCTTCCTGGGGGCTATAATAGAGAGGCTGGAACTTGAGCCCGTGCCAGAATCATTCAAAGGCGAGCCGATACGCTTTCTTAGCGCAGGTCTCATCGCCCTGGCGTTTTCTGGCGTAGACACGAGTCTCTTGACCGGGTTTTTTGGATAGACGGCTGCTTTATTGTGGAAATCCTGCTTTCATGCTGGGTCGAACTGCGCTATACTCTCGTTTTAATCTCTCAAAGGATGACCCGGCATGCTTAAAACGCACCTAGTCTTAGGGACATACAATCATCTGCCCGAAGGAATAGACGACACCGAATTCGAAACGGTGTACCAGACGTGCTATAGGCCTTTCCTTTCTGCTCTCAACCGTTTTCCCGACATACAGGCAACGTTGCACTACTCGGGTAGCCTGTTGCGCCGTTTTGAAGCGAAGCACCCTGAGTATCTCATGCTACTGGAAGAAATGTCCGGCCGTCGTCAGATAGAGCTTCTTGGGGGTGGGTTTTACGCTCCGCTCATGCCACTCATACCCGGGTCAGACCGGCTTGGCCAGATTGAGATGTTGACGACGTACCTTCGCAAGAGTTTTGGCAAGCGGCCCCGTGGCTGCTGGTTGTCAGAATATGCTTGGGAGCCGTGGCTTGCTTCTACGCTGCAGACCTCCGGCATGGATTACACCTTCCTGTCTTCAAGGCAATTCCGGGACGCGCTGGGTAACGATGCGGAACCTCTGGCTCCGGTTATGACCGAGGATCAAGGACGTTGCGTCGTCGTGTTGCCGGTTGTAGACTGCACGACGTGTTTTGCCTCGCCCGTAGGACTGGTAGAGGCGGTTGAATCTTCGGCCAGCGCGTCGCTGTCGGTGGTAATGGCGCCAGGGGAAAGCATTGGCGCCTTGTGGGAAGGATCCGGCCTCGAGTCACCAGATCTGTACATGGAACGAACCTTCGCGTGGTTCAGGAGAAACGCGCTCGAATCAGAAACGACAACACCTTCCCGTTACCTCAAGTCAAGGCGTGTAACCTCAAAATTGTACTTTCCCGGCTCATCTACGGTGCGATTCATGGATGCGAGCGCCGTCGTAGGCACGCGGCCAGCGTGCGGCAGTCTCCGCCGTTCCATTCTGCGCTACGCGAGTACTGCCTCGCTGTATTCAAAGATGTACTACGTGCACCTCCTCATAGGCCAGTTGCGAGGAGACAAATCAAGGAAGAAAACGGCGGTGGAGGATCTGTGGAGAGGGCAGTGTGGTAACGCATACTGGAAAGA
>JAFGUM010000005.1 GCA_016938515.1 Spirochaetales bacterium
AAGGCCGCCAGTGCGCCATCGCCTTCCCACGACCAGAGTCGACCAAAACGTCCTACGACGGCGCGGTGCACGATAGTACGCAGATCATTGTACGCCTTCTCTACCGTGTCCCGGGGGTAACGCTTGACGATTTCAGAGTTTCCGACGATATCCAGCCTGAGCACGGCGGCCTGGCGCTCGTCACCCTCCCGCAACCGGCCCCAGTCAGGGCTGGCTCGCTCGTGGGCGTTCTCGAAAAACTGACCGCTCGAGCGGTCAAATATGAAGCCGTCTTGTGTCAGCGTCTTTATGATCTGGGACAAGCCCTTTATCGGGTATGGTCGGCCCATATAGCCACCAGCGTCCACCTTTACGAGCGTCTCTATAAAATCTATGAAGCGTCCTTCGTCGACTATGTCCCGGACTATTCTATCCGCGGCCATCTGGTTGGTGATGGGGATATTTAACGGTATGCCCGAACGCTCGTACAAATCGTACTCGGGATCCAGGAGCCGTACGAACCTGACCATGGTATCCGCGGAAATAGACTCATAGAGCATCCTGCGGCACAGGCTCATCGTGGCGCTTTTAACTTTCATAGCTGCTCCGACAGGCGCGAGTAATACGGGGAGTATAGCACGACTTAACGACAAGCGTTACAGGCAACGACCGTGGACGCTCAGCCATCTATGAACACGGTATCATCGGGCCGAGCCACGACCTTGCTGCTTCCTGACTCCGAGCGCCCTCCCCGCTGGTCGGATCGCTTGCCCATCAACTCCATCAGCTCCGCGGACGACAGACTCGTAAGCACCCTGGCCACGCCATTAACGCTCACGACAGCGCCTCGCTCGAAGCGTCCCTCCACACCGGTAACGCCTCGCGGCAGCAGCGAATTGCGCGCGCGCATCGCCGCCAGCGCGCCATCGTCAACGAGTATTGTTCCCTGTGAACGCGTGTTCTTGATCCAGCGTTCGCGGTTGCGCAGTTCTGACGTCGCGTCAAAAAGCGTGCCCGCGGCTTCGCCGCCAAGAATACGCGATATGACCCGGGGAGACCTGCCGTGCGCTATGACGACGCGGCACCCGGCGTCGCGCGCTATGCTCACCGCGATAAGCTTCGTCTTCATGCCACCGGTAGAAAACTCGGTGCCCCTGCCACCTGCCGCCGCCAGGATATCAGGCGCCAGCTCCCGCACGTAGGGTATAGCCCTGGCTCCAGGGTGGCTGCGCGGGTCGGCGTCGTACAGGGACTCGACGTCGGACAGTATTACGAGCAGTTCCGCGTCTATCTTGCTGGCTACGTACGCTGAGAGCGGGTCATTGTCACCAAAGGCCATCTCCGCTGTCTCCACGGAATCGTTTTCGTTGAACACGGGTATGACGCGGCGCTCGAGCAGGGCTTCCACGGTAGAGCGCAGGTTCAGGTACGCGGCGCGATTGTCCCACGCGTCCCGGGTTACGAGCAGCTGGGCGGCGGTAAGGCCGTAGACGGTAAACGCCTTGCGGTACTCCTCCATCAGCAGGGGCTGGCCTATGGCGGCGCAGGCTTGCTTCGTCCTCGTGTCCTTGGGCTTGCGATCCAGACCCAGCTCCCGGGCGCCCATGCCCACGGCGCCGGAACTTACGAGGAGTATCTGCCTGCCTTCGCGCGCCAGGTCGGCGATCTCTGCCGCTACGCGATGCAAATACTCAACGTCTATGCCACCGCGATCGTCAGCCGGACCCGCGGATACGCGGGAAGGCGCGTCCTTCTGCCTCGTGATCGTATTGGTGCCAATCTTGATGACGACGCGCTTGGCTCCAGCGAGGGATCGTCTCGCTTCGGCTTCCCGGTCTACTACGCCGCCTGCCACCGGACCCTCAGAGTTCGTCATAGCGCCTTCCCCGTTCTGCCGCGAGGTCGACGTGCTCGAAGGAGCGCTCTCCCGACGCGTAGTCCCCTACGAGCTGGCCAGAACCTTCGAGCAGCCACTTGTACGTTAAGAGGCCGTCCATGCCCATCGGCCCGCGGGCGTGCAGCTTGCCAGTGGATACCCCCACTTCCGCGCCCAGGCCGTAGCGGTACCCGTCGGCGAACCTGGTGCTCGCGTTGTGGTACACCGACGCCGAATCCACCCCGTCCATAAAGCGCCTGGCTGCCTGGGCTGATGCCGTAACTATGGCATCAGTATGCCCCGAACCCCAGCGGTTGATGTGCGCGATGGCCTGTTCTATCCCCGGGACGACCCTGACGGCCATCTTCAGGTCGAGATACTCCACCGACCAGTTGTCATCCGTCTTTGGCGCCTTGCCCTGTCCCGC
>JAFGUM010000386.1 GCA_016938515.1 Spirochaetales bacterium
ACTGTACCCAAATGGGCGGCCTTGGGCAAGCGATACGGAATGGTAGAACGTGGGCGTGACTTCAGTAGTCCTTGCGGGACGCTGCTAGGGCAGCTATCGATCCTACCATGGCCGCCCATGCTAATTGGTACCAATGGTGGTGTAACCCCATACGGAAGAAAAGCGGCATACTCCCTGTAACGATGGCGTCCGGGTCGCTCAAGTTAAGGTACTGACCCATCGCCGGGAATACGAAATGTAGCGGTCGATTGATCCACTTCGGTAGCATGAGGCTCAAGTTCAAGAACGGCACGACCCCGTCGACTACAATACTCGCCATGACAAAGAACGCCAAGCAGGAAGCCAGCCCGCCCCAGCCCCAGAATACAACACTTGAGAGGAGCCCTACAGAGAAGTACACAGCCCCTTGGGTGCAATAGCCGGAGAAAAAGGTCCACAGGTTTGCGAAATCGTCGGGCATCTTGGAAACCCGCCCTAGCGCATACGCGTCCACGGTCAGAGCCGCGACGAACGATACAAGAATGACCAGGGCCGGAACCACATGCCGCCAGAATAATGCGATTCGGCTTTTCGCGCACGACAGTTCCACATACCACTGCCCACCGCCAAGCTCCGGGCCGAGCAGGCGAAGCCCGAGGTACATGGCTGTGATTGGTATTATCAATCCCATGACGTTTTGGAGCGAGGACCAGAACAGTATGGCTTTGCGGTAGGCTGAGAGCGCGAGCTCAGAGGCCTCTAATACTCCGGTTCCGAAGAACGATATGTTCAGGAAGAGGACGCCTCCAGCCAGAAGGACTAAAAGTATCGGGTCATTAGTGAGGAGCGCCACCCTATATCTCGTGCCTGGTTTCATGCCTTCCCTCCCGCGCCACCGAGCCCGTCATGATACCAGTCTTCCAGATCCACCGTGTCGTATACCAGATCCTTTAGGCGATACTCCCCGTCCAATCTCGCCTTTGGGCCGCCAAGTTCAAGCTCAACTGATGCGTCACCCACCTCCGCTTCAAGCCTGATCCTGGCGCTCAGTCTATTCCGCTTATAGTAGGCCACGTCGATCTCGTTGGTCATGGCGCCGCCAAGAAGCAAACCGGCACGTTTGCATACGCGCTCAAGGTCGGTAAGGATATGCGAAGTTAGAAGAATGGCGCTGCCTTCCGCGGCACGTTCGCCTATGAGCGTCAACGCGCAGCGGCGAGCTACCGGATCCAGGTCCGAGGTCGGCTCGTCTAGGATCATAAGCTCAGATGAGCCAAGGAAAGCTTGTATGAGGCTTACCTTCTTCCGCATTCCTTTCGAGAAAGTAGCGATGCGTTTTTTTAGGACGCCGGTCAGCCCGAGGCGCTCCGACAGCTCACGGTACC
>JAFGUM010000002.1 GCA_016938515.1 Spirochaetales bacterium
CAGCCAGACAAGGCCAAGAAGCTGTACATGGCCAGCGAATCGTTCCGGAACGACAAGAGCGCCTTGTACATGAACCTGTTTTACAACCGGATGGAGGCCATGGACTTCGATGAAGCACGTGCCTACCTCAAACTCTACGCTCCGTACACCGATACCGCCCGGTCGTGGTATCAGAACAGGGATAACCTGGCTACGGCCCTGTCGGCTGCTCGGGACGCTCCCCGGGACAGCGTCATCGTGTTGTCATCGATTCTCGATTCGTGGCACATGGCCGTTTCTCCGACAGCTCCCGTCGTCGCGGTCGGGGATACCCCTATGTCCATCTGGGACATCGATCGCGGCGTCAAGCAGAGGGATGTGGGGCGGGGTGGTTCTGATCGCTGCTTCTCCCCCGACGGCCGGTTCGTGGCTACGATAGCTGATCATGACGGCGCGCACGTGCTGTACGTGTACGACGCGGCTGATGGCACGACCACCCTCGCGTGGCCCAGCTTCAATGATCTGACCAGCCCTTGCTTTAGCCCCGACGGTACGCGGCTGGCCCTCTGCGACGCGACAGGCGTTGTCCACATCTTCGATACGGCCGCCGGGAAGAAGCTGTCGACGTTCCAGATGGGGATACTGAGAATTGGCGGACCCATGGTATGGACGCCGACCAACCTGATCGTCTGCGGCCAGTCCCAGTCGGAGTCGCTCACCGTGCGGGATGGCACGGACTACCGCCTGCTCCGGACGCTCACCGGGGTAAGCTGGCCCCACGCGCTGGGCGCCACGTTCGACGGTCGGTACATCCTGTGCAACGACAACCGCCGGACGCTTACCGTCTGGGATACCCGAACCTGGCAAGCCCGCAGCGTCAAGGCACCAACCGGAAGCAAGAAGATAATTTCGCATCCGTCCAAGTACCTCGTCATCCTGGACAACTTTACCGGCAGCGTTGGCGGCCGAAATGTTGGCCTCACCCTATTCGACGCCGAGTCCCTGCGGTTCCTGGGGGACTGCGAGGGTGGTAATCATATGGACGCCGGGTTCAGCGCGGATGGATCCCGGATACTGACGCAAGGCGGCATGAGTATCGGCATCCGGGATACCCAGCTCGCCGTGCGAAGCGAATTCAGGTCGCCCTTTGCCACCTTTGCAGGAGCAAGGCTGGACAGGAAAAGCGGCTTGCTCGTGTATCGCGCCGGTGAGCGGACGCAGTTCGTCGACGTGACGACGGGAGAACGGGTACGGTCCGAGAAGGAATTCTGGCCGTACCTGTGGGACGAATCTGGCGGGACGCTGGCGCGGGCAGGGTATACCGGGTCAGCCATGGAAGCCTGGCTGCTCGATACGACTACCTTTGGTGCCCGTAAAGCGTTTACCACGGCAAGCCGCTTCAGCATAGATTCAATCGGCGAGCGCTACGTCGTGCTGTACTCGGTGTACCAGGACGATAGGGACGCGCGGGGCAAGTGCGACAACCCGACGGGGAAAGCTGAAGTGGAACTATGGGACAAGAAGACGTACGCCCGGGTAGCGGCGTTCTCGTTCCCCCTCTGCACGGAGTCCGTCAGGCTCGGATTGTACAGCCCCTGGATCGGGGATATCGCGGTAGACGAGCGGAACGGCATCGTCGCCGTAGCTACGAGGTGGCAAGACGGCTGGGGTACAGACATTGTCGCTTCGCGCAACGTGCAGCGCTTCAACCTCAAAGGCGAAGCCTTGTCGCCGCTGCGGTTCACCGATGAAGTGCGGGGTCTCCAGTACCTTCCTGACGGAACGCTGCGGGTACGCTTTGACGATCGGGCGGCGGTGTATCGCGGCTCGGAACGAATCTCCGGCTATTCGGGCACAAGCCTGGATACCTTGGCCTTGCGCGATGGTGAAGCGATCCTGTGGAACGACTCAATCGTGGAACTACGGGGGCGCAGGCTTACATTCCCCGGCAACCTTGAAAG
>JAFGUM010000048.1 GCA_016938515.1 Spirochaetales bacterium
CCGTCTGGAATTCCAGGTAGATGTCGCCGGCACAGAGCACGAGGAATACCAGCGAAAGAAGCGGCGCGAACCTCAGGGAATCGGGGTACACGACGTACAATGGCGTTAGTATGCTGTTGAGTATGGCAAACGTAGCCACAAAGGAGTCCCACAGCTGCTTTACCGGAGCGTCTGAACGTATCATTACCACCAATATCGTATGATTTGGCTGCATATATGAGAGCCTAAGTGGATAGTTTAGACCAGCCTAGGCCTCGCCTCGCTTGACCCGGCCGAGCGGTGATCGGTACATTACCCGGGAGGAGAACCAATGCCGGACTTTGAAAACGTAAACAGGGCCATACAGGACGTCAGGCCCTCGCTTCAGGCCGATGGTGGCGATATAGAGCTGATTTCAGTGGCAGAAGACGGGAAGGTAACCGTACGCCTGCAGGGCCATTGCAACTCGTGCCCCATGGCCCTGATTACCCTAAAGCAGGGCGTAGAGGCGTACCTGAAAAAAGTTATCCCAGGGGTAACCGAAGTCGTTCAGGGTTGATCGTAGCTTGCGGGGTTCTGGGTACTACCGCAAACCCCGCAAGCCTCGATCAGCGAATGCCATCGTCACACGCCTCATCTGCTTCTGTAGTACGCGTCGCCTCGGCGACAAAGGGCTTGTCGCAGGGTTGCAACCCCTCTTCCGCTGACTTCAACTCTTTTGCCTTGTCTTCGTTCTCTGTTGCCATGATATACCCCTTACCTGGTGTGATGACGGAACCAGCCCGTAATGTACAGGCACCATTCCTTAGTAATAAGGTAATATATCAGGGTGCTCGCGACAACATGCAGTGTTCTGTAGGGGATAGCAGATCAGCGTTTTTCAGCTACCAGCGATGATATTCGCTCGGCCATCTTCGCGAGCGGCACCTGCTCCATCACATGCCCCATCTCGTAAGCCACCTTGGGCATGCCGTAGACGACGCTCGATTCTTCGTCCTGCCCGAGCGTAATGCCTCCTTCGAGGTATACCGAGCCCAGCTCCCTGGCCCCATCCTTGCCCATGCCGGTCATTATGACAGCCAGAGCCTTGTTGCCGTATTCCCTGGCCACGCTGCGGAACAGCACGTCGGCGCTGGGGCGGTGGCCGTTCTCGGCAGGGTCCTGGTTGATGCGCACGACGCTTGCCAACGGCTTCTTTTCCACGACAACGTGCCAGTCACCCGGAGCGATAAGCACCCTGCCCGGCTTGAGCAGGTCACCATCGGCGGCTTCCTTGACTTCGAGGGGGCATATCCTGTTGAGGCTCGCCGCGAACTCCTCGGTAAATCCCGCGGGCATGTGCTGCACCACGACTATCGGGCAGGCCAGGGCGGGTGATATACGCGCGAATACGTCGCGTAGCGCATTCGGCCCGCCGGTGGAGATGCCGATGGCTACGATCTCGGTCGTGGCGGGAGAGCGGGCAGGACGCGGCGGTACGGGTTTTGCTGGCTCCACCATCCGTTCTGGCTTGTGCGCCGGTTTTGTTCCTTTGGTTTCTACCCTTGGAACAATCGCGGGCGCAGCCTCAAACATGCGCTCGGGGGCTTCGAAGCTGTAACGCAGGGCTTCTTTACCCTTGTCGCGTTGATACTGGGACCCGTACGCGGCTATCATCCGCGTCAGCTCTCCCGCAACCGTGTGTATGTCCGACGATACAGAACCAGATGGCTTGGTAATAAAATCAGAAGCGCCCAGTGCAAGCGCTTCCATCGTAACCTGCGCGCCACTGCGGGCGATGCTGGACAAGATTATAACCGGTATATCTATGCCAAGACGCTTGCGCTCTTTCAGGAACTCTATCCCGTTCATTTCGGGCATTTCTATGTCGAGTATGATTACGTCCGGATGACACTTTGGAATTTTCTGCAGCGCGAATACGCCGTTCATGGCCTTGTCGACGGTGCGCATTCCTGGAGCAGCGTCTACCATCCTGGATATCAGGTTGCGCATGAGCGCGGAATCATCGACTACCAGAACAGAAATGGGATCGGGCACTACGTTCCTCCGCCGTGTCAGCTTGATTTCTTGTAGAAACAGGCCCAGTCGGTCTTTACGAACTCAAACCTGGTATTCATGCCAAAAAGAGACTCTGAATGCCCTATGAACAGAAAAGACTCAGGCGCCATGGCGTCCCAGAATCGCTCTATCGCCGCTTTCTGGGCGGCTTCGTCAAAGTAGATGAGGACATTGCGGCAGAACACCACGTCCAGGTTGCGCTGCCCCGAATCATTTTTCAGGTTGTGGTAGTCAAACCGTATCAGCTTTTTTATGTCGTCCTTTATCTGGTACCCGTTTGGCCGCTTGTCAAAGTAACGGGGCAGATAGGCTTCCGGTATTCCCTGTACTCGCGTATCAGCGTAAAAACCCTCTTTGCCCACCATCAGCGACTTGAGGCTGATATCACTCGCGGTTATCTCGGCCTTCCAACCCGCCGGGAGTATTTCCCTGAGCAGCATCGCGATAGTATAGGGTTCCTCACCGGTAGAACACCCTGCGCTCCAGAATTTTACCGTGCGTTCGGCTTTCCTCCGTTTTAACAGCTCCGGAACCACGTAGTGTTCAATCGCGTCAAAGTGAGCCTGATTGCGAAAGAACCGCGTAAGGTTTGTCGTAACCGAGTCGAGCAGTACCTTGAGCTCTTCTTTGTCCTGTATCAGGATGGCAAAATACTCCTGCGGCGTCTGAAGCTTCTTGTCTCGCAGGCGCTCACGCAGTCGACTTTCGAGGATGGATCTGTTTGTAGCGGAAAAATGGATGCCGCTCTCGTCGTATATGAGCTTACGATAGAGCTCAAAGTCTGAATCTGCCAAAAAATCGGCCATGGGTCCGCCTCTTCACTCCTGTGCTGGGCCGTGAGCCCGCATCCATCCGGTCGAAGTCTAGTGCCATGAATTCGGCGGTGTCAATAGAAGACTCTCTCTGATAGTTGACGATGCGCGCTCCAAAGAGGATAGTACAGGTATGAACAATTCAAACGATCGCGGTCGCGACCGCACCGTCTGGGGCGCTGTTGCCGTCATAGTGGTGCTGTGCGCAGCCCTGACGTTCAGCGCGCCCCTCGCGCACGCCCAGGATGCGAAGGCCGAGAGTCAGCGCTATTTCTCCATTTTCCAGAGCGCCTTCAATTTCATACTCGAGAACTATGTTGACGAAGTAGACCCCTTGGTGCTGTACGAAGGCGCGATGCAGGGCATGTTCGACGCGCTCGGCGACCCGTACTCAACCTTCCTTACAGAAGCCATGATGAGCGACCTGACCGATACGACAACCGGAAGGTTTGGCGGTATTGGCCTGTACATATCAAAACCGTTACCCGATACCAAGCAGCCCGATAAGCGACTGTATGTCGAGATCGTCTCTCCCATAGAAGATACCCCCGGATGGCGAGCCGGCATCATGCCCGGCGACCAGATTACCCACATAGACGGCGAACCCACCGAGCCTCTGACTATGGATGACGTGCTGAAGCGCCTGCGCGGCGAACCAAACACGCCGGTAACCATCACCATACTGCGCGGCGTCGGGCTGACCTTCGATGAAACCATTACGAGGGCCATGATCGAGGTTCCCACGGTCAAGCGCGCCATGCTACCGGACTCCACGGCGTACCTGCGCATCATCGAGTTCACGCCGCAAACCATAGAGCGCGTCAAGGACGCGATAGACTGGTTTGAGGCGCAGAAGTACAAGGCTCTTGTCATAGACCTGCGCAACAATCCCGGCGGCCTTCTGCAGTCGGTAATTCAGGTAGCGGATCTGTTCCTCGATCGTGGCGTCATCGTCTCCACCAAATCGCGCAACCGCTACGAAAACGCGGTGTACCAGGCCAGACCCGATCTGGCGGTTGCCAAAGACGTGCCGGTGGTAGTGCTCATAAACAAGGGTTCGGCGAGCGCCTCGGAGATTCTGGCCGGCGCGCTCAAAGACCAGAAGCGCGCGTACCTGGTAGGTGAGAACAGCTACGGCAAAGGCTCCGTTCAGCAGGTACTGCCACTGGGAGATACCGGCTTCAAGCTGACTATGTCCCGCTACTACACGCCAAGCGACGCCAACATCGACAAGATAGGCATAGCCCCGGACCTGGAAGTCAAAGAGCCGGAACTGACGCCGGAAGAAGAGCAGTCTCTCTCCGGGCTCATCGAACGTGACGTTTTTGCCGCGTTCGCCGCCGCCAACCCCAACGCCTCTGAAAAACAGATCAACGACTACGTTCGGGGGCTACGATCGGCTGGTTCTCCGGTTTCAGAGCGGGTTCTCAAAAAGCTCATACGCAACCAGCTCGAGAGAACGTCCATAAGCCCCATCTACGACCTTGACTACGATCTGCAGCTGAACGCCGCGCTCAAGGTTCTCGCTGACGAGGGCTTTCAGTCTCTGATTTCTACGGCGCCGTCAGTAAAGGATCTGCAAGCCGTCGCCGGGGCTGTACCAGAGAAACCGGAAGCACCAACCCTGGCGACCCCCGGCATGTAGGCCTCCTCGTCCATGCGGCAATTCGTGCTGCCCGGCTCCTGGGGGGGAGAACCTTCGTGCGTGATCACCGGCCGGGACGCCAGGCGACTATCCGGCGTGCTCAGGCTGGTTCCCGGTGATTCCTTCCCGGCGCTGGGGCCAGACGGCTCGCCATACACCTGTTCAATAGTGGCGGCAAGCGCATCCAGCGTTACCCTGCGGGTGGATGCGGCTCCAGCCCAGCCCGCAGGCTACCTCCCCGACATCCGGGCGGGCAAGACGTCCGACCCGCTTTCCCGGGCTGGGGCACCCGCAGCGTTCAGGGTTCGCCTACCATCCATCACGCTCGCCATCGGCGCGCTCCAGGGCTCAAAACTGGACGATGTCGTACGAGCCGCCACTGAAGCGGGTGTAGCCACCATCATCCCGCTGATTACGGCTCGTTCCGTACCCGCGGAGCGGATCGGCGGCAGGATGGATCGCCTGCGCAGGATAGTGGCTGAAGCCCTCGGCCAGTCAGGCTCGCCTACGCCCACGATGCTACGTGAAGCTACGAGCATCGCGGCACTGTGCGAGGCCTACCCCCCCGTCGCGGGCTCGCGCCTCGGGTTGTTCTTCCATGAGCTTCCCCTTGCGCAGGCCTCGATCCATCGCTATTGTACCGACGTACCCGAAGAAATCGTCGCGTGCATCGGCCCTGAAGGCGGCTTTGACGACGACGAGATACGCGCCCTGTTTACGGGCGGATTCGTACCCGCATGGCTCGGACCGACGGTACTGCGAGCCGAAACGGCCGCGATATTCGCCGTTGCTTCGTTGCGCATCGTCTGCCTGGAGCGATTCTCATGGTCAATGATAGAGTAAAAAGGATAAACGTTCTCAGAGTACCGGTAGACATTGTCGCTCCCGAGGACCTCGAGGAGGTCATCAAGGCGATGTACTCTGATGGCAAGAACCACCAGATCGTGCTCCTGTCAACGGCAGACCTGATGCGGGCGCGCCGTTCGGGCGAGTTTCGCTCTATGATAGCGGGGGCCAGCCTAGTCGTCCCCATCTCGATGGCCATTGTCCGCACCGCCAGATTCCAGCGCAGGCCGGTACCGTATCGCTACGAGCCATTCGACTTCATCGTGCGGTTGCTCTCTATACTGGAACGCTGGGGCAAGTCTGCGTATCTCTTCGGCGGCAGTCCCAAGAGCCTTGTCAAAGCCACCAAGAACCTCAAGACCACCTTCCCCGGGTTGCGGATAGTGGGGAGCCATTCTGCCCGGATACACAGGACGTACCTGCCGCGCATAGTAGAGGCGATTCGAAAAGCGTCACCCACGCTGCTTCTCGTTGGCCGTGGCGTGCCAGGAAGCGAACGCTGGATACCGCGCACCATGAAGCAGTTTAACGCGGGCCTTCAGCTGTGGTGTTCCGACGTCTTTGACGTGTTCGCCGAGCGGAGGAGCCGACCACCCGAAGCTTTGTTCAAACGCGGACTCGAGTGGTTGCACTACGCGCCACGGCACCCCTGGATAGTATTGAGAATCTTCATGATGATGTGGCTTAAAACCGTCAGCCTCTGGTATCGCCTGCGCAGGAAATGAAGCCACGCACTGGCGCTCCGTGTTACCAGCCATTACGATAGTAGCGATTTCCAACCGAAAACAGGAGGTTTGCATGAAACGACTAGGACTGGCGGCAGCGACTATAATTCTGGCAGTCGCGTGTGTCTCGCAGCCAGCTTCGCCCGAGAGCGAACCATCAGCAGGCGCGCCAGCACCTGCAATTAAGGAGCCCGTACGCAAAGAGCGCACCGAGACGTACCAAACGCCGGTTCCCGTTACCGAGACGATTATGTTCGCCGACGGAATCATCGACAGGGTGATAACGCTGACGTACGACGAGGGGTATACGCACCTCCTGTCTACTACCACCAAGACGCCATCAGCCACGGAGCCTGTCGAACGATCCACGTTCGAGTATTCTGGTGACGCTCTTACGGGAAAGTCAACGTATGGCAAGGATGGAACGCTCCAGGCGTCCAGCGAGTACGAGTACCAGGATGGGGGGCAGCTAGTCCGCGAGACCATCCGTGACGGCAAGGGAGTCGTTCAGTCTATATCGGAGTGGACGTGGGACAATGGCCGCAAATCAACCTGGCGCGTCCTGTCTTCCACCGGGTTGGTGCTCGCTACTACCGAATACTTCTACGAAGGCGACTCCATGGCCAGCGCAAAGCTGTTCGACGGATCTGGAGTCCCCAAAGGCACCGTACAGTACGCGTACGGTACGGATGAACACCCTGTTTCCGTGGAATATTTCAGCGCGTCGGGAGCTTCCGATGGCCGCATCGAATACACGCTGGAACGCGGCCTCGTCGTGACAGAAGC
>JAFGUM010000387.1 GCA_016938515.1 Spirochaetales bacterium
GCTCGCTCTTCTTCGCTGCCATCCTTGTACTGGGAAAGCAGAAAGCTGAGTTTAACGGTATCGGGGCGAACGAGCTTGGACTTGTACAGCTCGTACATATCGAGAATTTCCTTTGTCTGAACGGCTAATTCTGTTGAAATTTCAGCAGCTTTCGCACTCATCAGCCATCGCTGTATCAGAACCTGCTTTTTGTAGTTGGTTCTAAGATCCTCGTACTCTACACCTTGTTTTACGAGAAATGCCTTGAATTCATCTTCTGTTTCCTCTGGGGGACGCTGCAATCGCAACTTGGCGATGTACGCATCGATTTCACCATCGCTTACCTTAATGCCATCCCGTTCGCACATCTGGTAAAACAGGATGTCGTTGATGACATCTTCCAGGTACAGGGAGCGCTCTTCGGCACTCAGAGCCTTGCCCCGGCTTGCTTCCAGCTTTGCCACATCTTCGCGAAAGGTGCTTTCAAGTATGTTTTCTGTGGATACAAGCCGTACGGTGGCGAGTATCTGAACCGCAATGCTCGTTCCTTCCATTGGCTGAGCCTTTGCAAGGTGGCTACAGGAACTGAACGCGCCTGCAATGAAGGCTACTGCGATGGCGAATGCGAATTGGCGCTTGTGCATTGTACTCTCCACGTAGCTCATATAGAGGATGAGCTGATTTCTATGGCATCATAGTCTTTGATAAGTCTCTGATTACAACAATCGAACGCCGTTCAGGTTAATCCAAACGTGAGCGTCTGTTCAAGACACACCAACACCGCCTGCGTTGCTCGCTAGTTTCAAGGATAGTGCTTTGAGCCCGGGCAGTCGTGGAGAGAGAGCCGCGGCTTTGGCGAGAGCCGCTCGGGCTTCTGAAGTTCTGCCAAGCCTATACAGTATTTCTCCTCGTCGACGTTGAAACTGCGCGTCATTATCAGCTGAACTGCGAATTTGAAGCGCTTCATCCAGTTTTTCTAGCATGCTTTCCGCTTCCAGCACGCGATACAGATCTTCGAGAACGAGTCGCCTGAATCTAGCAAGAACCACGTCGTAAAAATATCCAAAACCTGGCGAGCGTTGCTCCATGGCTATCAATTTGACCATGACGCGGTACGCGTCGACAAATCGCCCTCGGGAAGCGTATTCCTCTGCGATGCAGAACTCTGCGTCCATGGCTTCTGGGCGTTCGAAAAAGCGTTCGAGTCTGCCCTCGTCGCTGTCTCGTATTTTTTCGTATAACTCGAGCGCTTCATCTTCAAGATTATGGAGGAGGTCGTAAAAAACCAGTTTGGCAACGTATTCCGGCTCGTCAAGCCGCTCTTTTAGCCATATCCGGTAGTCAAAAGCGCCATCATCACCGTTGGGAATGATGCGCAGGCGTCCCCTGTCGTACTCCCGCCTCGTGCGAGGGTCTGAAAGTACTCGATACGCTTCAAGAATGATGCGCATCTCCTCGGCGTCGTCTCCTCCAGTATCAGGATGACGAACCTTGGCCCACCTGCGGAAAGCGCTTTTTATTTCCTTGGTGGTGGCGTCTGGGTGAACTCCAAGAACCGCGTAGAAATCTTTCAAGGGTCCGCAACTTCTAGTGGCGCACCCCCTGGCCCCTCAGACGCGAAGCCATCGTCGAGGCAAGAGGGCTTATAAACGCCACGCTGACCTAGTCAGACGGCTCTGATTCAGCCGCGGCGGGAGCGCTGTCAGGAGCCGTTTCGCCCGCTTCGGCGGAAGGTGCGGATTCCTGGTTCCACCACTCAGTGGTCTCGCTGCCCTGTGCACGAACCGCACTCTCAACATCGCCGACAGAGCTACGATTGAGTATCGCGAGGCCAAACGCTATGACAAAGAATAATCCGCCCAGGATGTAGGTAAACCGAACTATTACGCTGGAAGATCGGGATCCAAACGCCGCGTTTCCAGCACCCGAGAACAAGCCCCCCAGCCCCTCGCCTTCCTGATCCTGTATGACCACCATGAATATGAGAAGCGCGCAGACGATCGCGAATAGAACCAAGAGAACTATGCCAAAAATACCCATGTGTACGACTCCGATTTGTAGTTCGTATGCGCGGCTGTAGCGGATGAACCGACGTCGGCGCTGGGCGGATAATACCCTGAATGGCTTAGGCCGCGCAAGTAGCCGCGGCGTGCGTGCCGCGGCTTAGCCTCGTATCAGGCTCTGAAGTTGGCTATCGGTCCAAATGATTCGACCTTCAAAGCCGCCCCGCCAACAAGAGCGCCATCAATGTTTGGCTGTGCCATCAGTTCGGCCACGTTATCCGGTTTTACCGAGCCTCCGTACTGTATGCACATTGATCTGGCGGCTTCCGCCCCGTACAGGCTCTCCAGTACGACGCGAATGTACGCGTGTACCGCGTCAGCGTCCAGAGGAGTCGCGGTCTTGCCCGTTCCGATAGCCCAGACCGGCTCATAGGCTATCGTAATAGCCGGCAACTGCGCGGCACTCACATTTTTAAGGCCTTCTCTAACCTGAGTACCAACAACGGACTCAAGAGAACCGGCTTCCCGCTCCTCGAGTGTCTCGCCTACGCATAGAATCGGCTCAAGACCTTGTTCCAGAGCCAGCAACACCTTGCGGTTAATGAGCGCGTCATCCTCATGGTATGAATGCCTGCGCTCTGAATGCCCCAGTATTACCGCTGATACGCCCAAATCCCGCAGCATGAGCGCAGAAACCTCGCCAGTGTGAGCCCCCTGTAGTTCGGATCCCATGTTCTGGGCACCCAGCCGCAGGTTTGTACCCTTGACTACCTCTGCTACAGCGGCAAGTGCGGTAAAAGGAGGAGCTATCATCACGCGTTCTTTACATGAAGCGAGCTCGGTAACGAGCGCCTGTGCCAGGGCGACAGCTTCTCCAGTTGTCTTGTGCATCTTCCAGTTGCCTGCGATATAGTACGATCTCATATTCGTTTTTCCTCCAGGAGCGAGTTTAGCGACATACTTCGATACCGGGGAGCTTTTTGCCCTCCAGCAACTCAAGAGAAGCGCCACCACCGGTTGACACATGGCTCATTCTCACGGCCAAGCCAAATTTATTGACAGCCGCTACTGAATCACCACCTCCTACAACCGTCGTAGCTCCACGGTCTGTGGCAGCAGCCACGAGTTTTGCCAGCGCCTCGGTACCTCGCGCGAATGCGTCAAACTCAAAAACACCAACAGGGCCGTTCCAGACGATGCTCCTGGCTCCCGCCAACTCCGCTTCGTACAAGGCGAGCGTCTTGGGCCCGACATCAAGGCCTAAAAGACCGTCTGGCACATCGGCGCCGTCTACGCGTACCGGGCTTGCGCCGGCGTCAAACGAAGCGGCGCATACGTGATCAACCGGCAACAGTATGCGAACATCCGCTTTTTCAGCAGCATTTAGAATGCGCTTAGCCGTATCGATCTGGTCATCCTCTACGAGCGATGCGCCAATTTTTATGCCCTTAGCCTTCAGGAACGTAAAGGCCATGCCGCCACC
>JAFGUM010000388.1 GCA_016938515.1 Spirochaetales bacterium
GCTTGCGTTTGCTTTGCAAACTCTGCGCCCAATCGCGGATTCAAGGAAGCTCTTTCAAAATGCATCTGCATTTTGAAAGACCCTCTATAGTACCCAATTATCACGATGTCGGCCAAGCTGGACAGCTCTACCTGCCAGATGGCAGCCCCGTGAGGTCAAAACGATCGCCAGGACGCAGTCCAACCCTGTCAAACCAGCCCTGCGGCGCTTCGAGAGCGTATCGAACGTATCTACCGCTCTCTACCGGTGCCAGGGAAAGCGGCGCCATGTCGTGGATTTCCTTGATGGTGCCATCCGAAGCCAGGTACGCGATGGAAAGCGGGATGAGCGTGTTCTTCATCCAGAATGACAGCCTGCGGTCGTCTGGGTACACAAAGAGCATACCACGGCTATCCGGCAATTCCGTTCGATGCATCAGGCCAATTTCCTGTTGCGCGGCCGTCTCGGCGAGTTCCACCACTATGCTTACGGAACCCGACCGTAATTCTGCCGTCCGTAGCCCCGTCTGCGGTTTTCCTGCGGGCTTGGCGGCAATTGCCGCAGGCGAATCTTGGCCTGCCCGCCCGGTTGGCACGCACGAAACGGCAACCAGCATGGCCAGCGCCGCCAGCAAGACCTTCATGCGCTATCGCGCCTTCTGGGCCGTGCGGTAGTCTATTTCACGCCGACTCAGGATTATGGCCACCCCGCTACCTTCTTCGTTGCGCAGATCCTCAAGCTCTGCCATGGCGCCTACGAGTTCCATTTCCAGCGAGTCACGCCTCCTGCCCACGAGGGTACCGTAGTAGTTGGCGACCTCCGGCTGGACGGGCCCGTCGAAGACGCGCCGTAAATACTCCTCGTCCGCCACCGGCAAGAATATATCCTTGGCCGAAACAGCGCAGAAAGAACGCTCCTCGCCAAAGTCGTACGATACCTTTACCGACCTGGAGCCCTTGAGGTAAAAATACTTGAGGACCTCTTCGGCTACCCGCATCAACTGCGTCGCGTCAGATTTCATGCCGCCTCCATTCCCGTAGCCATTCAAGGACGGGCAATATCAGCCCGGCGGCTAAACCGCCAGCAAACCCGTTATTGTACAGGTTGAGGCCACCATGAAGCGTACCAACTACCTGAACCAGCACGAAGTGCAGCATTCCCGCCACGAATCCCGCTACGGGGCCGTATTCGCCGGCTACGGGTGCTACCGTGCTTACGAACAGAATGGCCAGCTGGCTCCCGGGCGCGGCCAAACCGTAGCGTGACATCATCGCCATGGCCATCGCCCCCAACATCGGGGGAAGCGTGTTGCGCGGATGCTTGCCAAACGCCGCAAAACCGACGATCGTAAAGAGCCCGCCGAGCATGGGACCGTTCCAGGAAGCTCCTATGAGCAGCATTATGGCGCTGGCAATAAAGCCCATGATACCCATATTGATGAGGCTCACGCCGAGACCGTAGTAGCGAACAAAATCGCTAACCAGGCGGCCTGGTGAAGAGAGCAGCCTCCGGTACGCCGCTACCCATCCACGATCCATTATCATGCCAGCGATTATCAGGGAGAGAAACAGCGCCGACAGGTACGGCAGCATCGACATGGCGGGAATTTCCGCCCAGTTAAAACCGCCTGTAAGCTGGATATCCAGCGCCTTGAACCCCGACATGGCAACCGTGCCTATGAGACCCGCCGTAAAACCGATGTTGTACAGGTTGTAGCCGCGGTGAAAATCGAGCGCGTGCCTGGCCACCGGCGACAGCAGGAAACCTACGACCGCGCCAGCTACGAAGGCGATCGCGATGTTCCACGGGGTAGCAATGCCGAGGCCAAAGGCTATCTCGCTGGACAGCGGCGCAAGCGCCGTGCCAAACAACGCCACGATTATGTTTTCACCGAAGGGCCTTCTACTCGCCCTGGAATACAGAAAAGCCCCCAGGAACCCTGGCCAGATATTGGCTATATTCTTGCCGAAAAGAGCGAACCCGGCAATGGTAAACACGGCTGCGATTACCGGGCCAGAAACGTTGATACGAGACGCATTAATCAAGATCAGGGCCGCGAGTACGCACAGCGCCGCGTTGAAGTACGCCGGCCCTACTCCGGTTATGCTCATGTAATCATTGATGAGAATATCGGGGCTGAGGATGATGGCACCCAACCCGCGGAGCAATCGCTCCGGGTTAAAGCCGGTAGCCACCAGCCCGAATACTGCCAAAAAAGCAAACAAGCCCAGGAGAAGAACGCGCGCTCTCTTCGCGTCGAGTTCCAGATCGCTAGGTGGCGGTATAAATGGTTCGTTGGTCATCGTGCGTGTATTCTTTACGAAACACCCCGCCACGTCAAGAAAAAACCGCGTGGCAAGCACGGGAAAAGTGCACCGCCATCTCGTTGTCGTTGATCCGCAGGTCCACTTTTTTCTTGACAATCTTTTGCCTCAACCTCGATACTGGGGTTTGGAGGCTCCGCGCATGAAACTACTGGTGTTTATACTCAACCAGGAAGAGTTTCTGGAAGAGGTTCTGGAAGCTTACGTCGAGGCAGGAATCAGCGGCGCGACCATACTGGACTCAGAAGGCATGGGCTATTTCCTCGCCTACGAGGTACCGCTCTTTGCGGACTTCAAGGAGTTTATGAAGGGCAACAAACCGTACAACAAGACGATCCTGTCCATCGTCACTGATGATTCGGCTATAACACGGCTCAAGGACATCATAGACGAAGTCGTTGGTGGGCTGGACAAACCCGGTACCGGCATCATGTTTACGATTCCGGTGGATTGGGCTGCCGGCATTCCAACGCACGGTGGCACGAAGGAGGGCGCGTAGTCATGATACGGTTTCAATCGATTCTCAAGCCTTCGTGCGTAGCCGTGGGCGTTGCGGCCGCCGACAAGAACGCCGCGCTCGAAGCCGTTGCCAGGGTGCTGTTCTCGGGCGGCGGCGCGTGCGACATGCCAACCCTGCTCGAGGGGGTGCTGGCGCGTGAGAAACTCGCATCCACCGGTATAGGAGAAGGGGTGGCCGTGCCGCACTCCCTGTCTGTCTGCACCCCGGAAACCGTCATGGCGGTAATCAGGCTCGCGTCCCCGGTGGAATTTGCGGCCATCGACGGGCAACCGGTAGATCTGCTGTTCCTGCTGGCTGGGCCCGAGGACAGTTCTGGAGCCCACCTGCAGATTCTGTCAAAACTGGCCAGACTGCTACACGACCCCGCGTTCCGTACAGCCGCGCGGGAAGCTTCGGACGCAGCAACCCTCGCTGCTCTGCTCTATTCAAAAGACTGAGGCCGGTATGGATACCAGAAGGCGCTGGCGTCTCGTTCGCGTGGCGCAGACGTTTGGGGTACTCCTAGGCTTATGGTTCCTGTTTTCGTGGAGCCTGGAACCAACGTCTGTTGTAGGAGGCCTCCTGTTCGCGGGCATACTCGCCACCATTTCGTATGACGTATTCATAGAAGAGCACGAAGCGGCCAGGCACTCTGTGTTGCCTCGCGTCGTGCCGGCAGCGACCTTTTTATTAACGCTGATAGCATCGATGTACGCCTCCAGCTTCAGCGTGCTCGTGGCTGTCTGTACCGGAGACGTGCAGCCTCGTGTAGTCCATTTTCGTTCAAAGCTGCGCGCTGATCTGGCACGCGTCGTGCTCGCCGAGTCCATCACCTTCACCCCCGGCACCATAGCGCTGGAGCTAGACGAGGATCAGCTCATCGTCCACTGGCTAACCGCTACTACCAGGCATTCGGCCAGGGCGGGGGATGAAGTAAAAGGTAGCCTCGAGCGAGCCATAAAGAGAGCCTGGCTGTGAGCGCTGCAGCGCTGACCATCACATCGTGGGTCTTTATAGCGTGCGCGGCCCTGTACCTCGTGCGAGTTTTCGCGGGCCCGACTGGCGCCGACAGGCTGATGGCCCTCGCGGCAATCTCAGCTCTGGTACTCGGCGTACTCGTAATGCGCGGTGTGGGTGAAGAGCGGGCTGCCTTCCTGGACGTGGCGCTCGTGTACGACATTTTCGGGTTTTTGGGGATACTCGCCGTGGCAACGTTCACGAGGGATTTCAGACCAGATAAGCACGATGGCAGTGATAAGGTCGATGACGGGAGCACTGAGTGACGGGCTGGCATGAAGCGGTAGCCATGGCTCGTGAAATTGCAACCGTGGCGGTCTGCATTCTGGCCTCGATCTTCGCCATTGCGGGTGTTATAGGCACGATTCGCTTTCCAGACGCGTACACAAGGCTACACGCGTCGGCGCTCTCCGGTACCACCGCGGTATTCTCGGCTTTCATCGCGTCCATAATTGCGGCTGCGAACGCCGGGGTCGCCATGCGAATAGTCGTTATCATGGTGTTCTTCCTCGTGTCCAATCCGACTACTACGCACATCATCGCGCGCTACGCGTGGCAATCTGGCCTGGACCCATGGAAGCGGCTAGAAAGAAAGCCTCGTAGAAAGCACGGGGGTGGAAGACGATGATAGAAGCTTTACTGGTTCTCGTACTGGCAGGTTCTGCGTTCGCACTCCTGTCTACAGACCTGCTGCACGGAGCCATAGCGCTCTCGGCCACGAGCGTCCTGTCCGCGCTGCTTTTTTTCATACTCCACGCTCCAGATGTCGCCATAACCGAAGCCGCCGTCGGAGCTGGCGTCTCAACCATCATTTTCGTATGGGTCATCCGCGCCACGGGCAGGAAGGAC
>JAFGUM010000049.1 GCA_016938515.1 Spirochaetales bacterium
CTATGACACCAGTTGTCATACCTCCTTAAAAAAGTTTTCGCATCTTTATTATTTCTTCTTTCCAGGCTTCGACGAATTCTATCGGGGAGGTCGGTCTCGCGTTTGATCCAAAACGTAGTACCCGGCCGAGCAGTTCCTCGAAGCGGTAGACAGGGATCGTCAGTTCCAGAAACTCGCGATTGTCTGGGTCTTTGCCTTGTTGCAGCCTTTGTTCGGGATGCCATACCTCGTGTTCGACGATTGACAAGGCAGGACCGTAGAAGCGTACGGAGGCCGTGGTCGTGGTAGGACCCTTGTACGCACCGTAGGCACGGTCGATGAGCGAATCAAGTTCCGTGTCATCGATGTCGGAAGCTTGCTTGGCATCCAGGATTAGAAAAGAGAGTATTCGCGATAGCTTGAAGTTTCGAATGGATGACTTTTCAACGTCGATAGCGTAGCAGTACCAAGCGCCAGAGTAATTTACAAGCCGACGTGGCTCGATTGTCCTTACGCTCTCCCGACCATAGATGTCTCTATACTCAATGGTTCCTCGTCTCCTATCCGCTATTGACTGCATTATCGAGGACACGAGGTTGCGGTTCACTTCTTCAAAAGACGACAGCTCGAAACGTACCGCCGCCTCGAGTGGAGCCAGTCGTGGCGGCACGAAGCCTTCGAGCCTTCTGTCGATTTCAGAAGCGTTGAGCGGGATGAACGGTTTCGACGTCGCCAGCTTGTGGATCAATACCCGGCATAGCAGAGCATCTTCTTCCAGGAAGTCCAGGTCGTCGAACGGCTCTGAGTAACGGTACGACTTGGCGACCGCGTCATATTCAAGTGGAGCTCCGCACGAATAGCGAAGGTACTGTATATCTCGGGCTGCCTGCCTGGCGGATACGCAGAATTCGTGCATAATATCGGAGAGGTGGATTCTGCCGGCCGATTTCACCGTGCGATCAATAAAAACGATTCGCTCTACCTTGCTCATGGCGTGCTCTTTTTATGGTATTGTTGATTAAACGAGTATACGCCCTTCATTTTGATGGCGCAATGCAATTTTATATTTTTGCCTCTTTTATCACCTCCCCCTTACGCGCGCGCCAGCGCCGCGCCTCCTAGCCGATCCGACGCGCGCGCAGCGCCGCGTCTCCTAGCCGACCCGACGCGCGCGCAGCGCCGCGCCTTCCAGCCGACCCGACGCGCGCGCCAGCGCCGCGCCCCCAGC
>JAFGUM010000389.1 GCA_016938515.1 Spirochaetales bacterium
GTCAGGCGAGACGGCAAAAAAGTATACGTTCTAACAAACAACCACGTCGTGGCCTCGGCGTCAAAGATAACCGTCAAGCTATATGACGAGAGAGAGTTTTCCGGTACCATAGCTGGAACCGACGAGCGGAGAGACCTTGCGCTTGTCTATTTCGAGAGCGACGCCAAGGACATTAAGATAGCCACTCTTGGCAACTCTGACGCCTTGCGGGTGGGAGATTGGGCTATCGCCATAGGAAGCCCGTTTGGCTTGTTCTCCTCGGTGACTGCGGGCATCATCAGTGCTATAGGGCGCGATGGAGGCCCGGATGGGAATATCAGCGACTTTATCCAGACAGATGCCGCGATCAATCGCGGCAACTCGGGTGGGGCGCTCGTCAACATAGACGGCCAGGTCGTAGGAATCAATACGTGGATAGCATCTACTACTGGTGGCAGCATCGGCCTTGGTTTCTCTATACCCATAAACAACGCCCTGCGCGCCATAGACGATATAATAGCCAAAGGCAGCGTTAGATACGGTTGGCTTGGCGTACTGCTTTCTGATGCGTCCCGGAGTACGATGGCAGACTTGGGAATAGACGACAGAAAAGGCGCGTTCATCGGGCACGTATTCAGCGATGGTCCGGCGGATAAGGGAGGCCTGAAGCCTGGAGACTTTGTCGTTGCCATAGACGGCAAAACAGTAGCGTCGCTTGACCAGCTGGTACGGATAGTTGGCGACCTTGCGGTGGGTTCGCGATCTGTATTCAAGGTAGTACGGGATGGCGTTCCCGTAGATCTGACGGTAACCATAGACGAGCGCAAGGAAACGAGCGCGGCTGATTACTCAAAGCTGTGGCCCGGTCTTGAAGTAGTAAATCTTGATGACGAACTTGCTCGCGTAAAAAAGCCAGCGTCTGGTGAGAAAGGTGTCGTTGTTACGAGCGTCATTGCAAGAAGCCCCGCCGCGACACTGGGAATTAAAACTGGTGATATGATTACAGCGATGAACGACGAGGCTATTGACAGCGTAGCCGAATTCTACGCATCGCTGAACAACCCCAAAACGAAGAAGATTCAGTTTACCCTGCAACGCGATGGGCAGACACTTACGACGCTTGCGCTCGTCCGCAAGTAGTATTACAGTAAAGAACAAAGTGAGGCTCCCATGAGCAAGGAATTCATCAGCTACAACCAGGTACGCAATAACGCGCTCAAGCTCGCGTACCGGATACACCAAGATGGGTTCGTGCCCGATATCATTTACGTATCCTTGCGAGGCGGAGCCTATCTAGGCAACGTGATGTCTGAGTACTTCAAGGCGATACGCAAAGATGCTCGACCTGTTTTCTACGCTGCGGTGGTCGCCCGTTCGTACCTGGATGTTCGCGAGCACGACAAGGTGCGCGTCGACGGCTGGACGTACAGTCCTGAGTACCTGCGCAACGGTGACAAAGTGCTTCTCGTAGACGATATTTACGATACCGGGCGAACCATCGATCACCTTGCCAGCATCATACTTGAAAAAGGTATCCCCAGAAACGATCTGAAAATTGCCGTGCACGATTACAAGATTGTCGGATACCGCGGGGAACAGCCAGCGATAAAACCGGATTATTGGTGCAGGTTGCATGATATCAAAAACCCGGATGATGATAGGTGGATCCACTACATGAGTCACGAACTCGTTGGCCTTACAGAAGCGGAGCTCAAGGAGCACTACTACCCTGAGGATCCAGAATTACAGAGCATCTTGCAAGTACTGAAGGGCTGATGTACAGGCTGGGTCGATACGCCGCGCTGGCGGCTGTGCTTGCCGTCTCGATACTGGCTGCTTCGGCGGATGATTTTGCCTCGGCGTCTGCCCAGCCATTCAAAGGCGTTATCGGCCCATTGCCTGGTTCTTACGCTACGACACAAGTGTTGCTGCCCGCGAGTCTGGCGATGGGACTCGACATAGAATACCGTTTTACCGGGCACGATGCATGGTTTTTGTTTGATCGTCCCGTATACCTTTCCGCGTTTGCGGGTGAAGAGCGGTCGTACGCGATTGAATTCAGGCATCCGGGGGAATCTCCCGATCTAGCAGAAAGCGCGACGTTACGCTACACAATAGACTCCCGGCCGCCAGAAGCTCCACGGTTTTCCGTTCCATCGGGGGATGCTGGATCCTTGCTCAGGCTATCCGCCGAAGCAGACGGATCGGTGTTCATATGCATAGATGGCGGCCCATTCAGCCTGTTTTCTCCAGGTTCTTTCGAAGAGTTCAAAGCTCCGGCAAATGCCACCAGGATCATACACGCGATCGCCTACGCGGTAGACAACGTTGGTAATGAATCTGGAACGAGTGCCAGTACCTGGCGACTCGCCCCAGAAGGATTTGTGCCCTCGTTTCCGTTCTCCGTAGCCGCCCCTGAAACAAAAATTGTCAAAATTGAGGCCGACGATACGTGCTCCGCCACACTATCTGACCTCGTTGGTTCTGCCCGTGTTACCGTTGATGTACCCGCGGGTACGGTGCCATACATAGCCATAAATCCATCCGCACCCTTCGGATCAGTGGCTTCGTACGCCGCACTCTCTGGCGACCAGTCACCCTCATCCTGTGTCGTTCCATTCCCGTGGGGGTATGAGCGCGAGATCCTCGTGTACTACGGATACAAGCGGGAAGAAACTCTCCATGTAGCGAGTGAACCGCTCCGCTTGTCCCCGCGATTTCCTGTTGAAGACGCAGTAACAGCGCCGACTCTTCCCGTTGAACCACGGATTCATGTTGGTCCGCAAGCTGCCGTTGTAGACTGGCCTACGAGTCCCTGGACGACATTTGTAGCCATCGGTGGTGAGGAATTCAGGCGATACGAAGACCCCATAACGGTTTCCCTGGGTGATACAGTAAAAACGATCAGATACTATTCCCTCGGTCAGAGCGGCTCGAGATCTACCGTTGCTTCGTTTCAATTACCCCCGGGAACGCCCATGGGGGTGCCCGTTGTAGGCGGAGTCGTTGACAAGGCTGTATACGGTTCATCGGTAACGATGAGCATAACACCGGATGAAACCGCATTGACTTCTGATGTGCGATACTCCTTGGCGGAGGGAGATGAGTCGCCTCCGCCAGTAACGCTCGATTCTCCCGTTGTAGGCGAACGCGGTGTCTTGTTTGAAGGCAAGGATGGTCAGAGTGTACTGTACCGGGTGCGCCTCGTAGCCATCGGTGATGGAATCGCAAAATCAGAAATGCTCCTGTCTTTTACCGTAGACAGGGAACCGCCAGCGATACCCGCCCTGGCGTATGGAGCGCACTATAGCGCGTCTGACACTGTTGTATCGTTCAAGCCGCAGGAAGGGACTATACACGTTTCCATTTCTGAACGTGGTGACGGCGCGTTTGTCGTATACGACAAGCCAATAACCATCAGCGGCTCTGACGACGGACGTAGGCGCTACGTGATACGGGCATGGGCTGAAGATGCATTTGGCAATCGCTCTGCCGAAATGGAACCACGACACGTTCTCATCGACAGGTCATCATTGTACGCTGATCCCCGTGGTCGGCCTGGAGCTTCAGGATCTCCCGATGATCCGATTGGATTTCTGGACGACGCGGTAGATCTGGCCATGAAGACCGGCAAGACGTTTATATACGCTCGTGGCACCACGACGCTTCGCCGTCCCGTTGCCATACGCGGCAAGCTAACCATAGCGGGGGGCTTTGATGAAGACTGGAACGAATCCACATCGTCACGCGCAAAACTGACGATCCGACTCGACCGTTACCCCGGTTCATACGCGTTCAACGTCGAAAGTGGTAAGTTTTCGCTGCAATCAATAGACGCGTCCATGACCGGGCAGGGAAACTCGGGAATCATCAAGGCGAGCGGGGGGACTGTCAGCGTAGAAAATTCAACGCTCAAGGGAGCTGGCGGAGTAGAGATGGTGGTTATACGGGGAGCTGGCGCGTCCATTCATGCCCAGTCCTCGTACCTGGAGCTGGCTTCAACCATCACCGGCCGTGGGGTGGATGCCACTGATGGTACTCTGTCTATGGACGATGTGTCGATTAGCTGTGGATCGTCGGTGCGGGTATTCGACGCGATACGCGTCTCTGACGGCAAAGCAGAACTTTCCGGCTTGAGGATAGAAGGCACGCCTGATCAAACGCTGTCCGCACTCAGCCTGACAAGGTCGAAGGGTAGTGTCGAGCGAGCCGTGATCGTGGTCAGCGGCGGCACGTCGTCAAGCAGGCTCTTTGCTGTAAACGCTTCGGAGCTGACGGTCTCGTCGAGTTACGTGGATAGCAAATGGAAAGGCACTTTTGAGGCGTTTAGCGCGACTGGTGGTTCAACCATGCTCGTGTCCAATGTAAGCGCCATCATGAACTCTCCACGGGTAATTTTTATGAGTTCAACGGCGTCTCGCTTTACAATACTAAACTCCATCGCCGTATCTTCTGGCAGGCTTTCTGCGTTTGTACGATCCGACTCCATCCCGGAAGCTGGATCCATTTCTGCCAACTGCCTCTGGGGCTTCTCGCGAATCGCCGAAGGAGCCCTTGCGCTTACGTCTATCCGGGAACTTGATCGTTTCATGCTTGAAGGGTACCCGAACGTGATAGAGGATCCCGAACGTACGTTCCGCTCTACGGTGAAAGGCCTCAAGAGGCTATCCGGATCATCGGCATGCGTTGACGCGGGCGTGCCCGCAGACTGGGCGGGCGACCAGGATCTTCTCGGAGGGCCCAGGGTTTCAGGTGCAGGAGAGAAAAAACCAGATATAGGTGCTGAGGAACTGTAGGTTCCCCGCGTACTGCCCTTATACTTTCTCTGCGCTTGCGTACGCGTGCAGAAGCTGTCGCGGGGCAGCCGCCAGGAATTCAGAATCAACTACGTGCCCACCGCAAATACCCCGTGACGCGAACAGAGACGCCTCGTGTTCCTGCGGCCCGTAATCAGCCTGCGCATCTTCCACGTGTACTACGACAAAACCGAGTTCCGACGCATCCCTGGCCGTAGTGTCAACGCATTGGCTCGTTGCGAGTCCGGTCATTACGACAACGCTGACACCCAAAGATCGCAACAGTGGCTCGAGTTGCCCGCCAGAAAAACCGGAATAAGTGCGCTTATCCAGTATCGTGTCACCAGCTATAGGGGCTATTTCAGGGCAGACGTCAGCCCAGGAATCGTTGGCGAGCGGATACACGTTGTCAAAGCCAGCTTCACGGCCAGACGCCCAGAACGCTCTGAAAAGCCTGTGTAGATCTGTTCTGTCTTCTTTCGTGCCACAGAGCCGCAGGTACACCGTAGGCCAGCCAACTCTGGTAAAAGACTCCCTTAGTCGGTTTATAGCCGGAAATACAGTTGATCGAAC
>JAFGUM010000390.1 GCA_016938515.1 Spirochaetales bacterium
ATCGATGAAATACGAAAAGTAATGGTAATCAAGAATTGAGCGAAGTGGCTTCCGTGGATCGGTTTCACGGAAGCCGCCGCTGTTCAGTCGGTATAGCCGTCCACGAAGAAGCGGAGAGCAGGGGCGGCTATCTCGACCGCACCAACATCCATATCGTCTGACGCGTACGGGTAGACGGCGAGTTCGAGTACCGGCTCACTCGACGATTCGTCAAAGCGCGCAAGGTTGCCGTCACCCATGCGTACGGCTATTCGCTGCCACGAGTCACCTACATTGAACGTGCCGGTAAACATGAGCGGCGTAGAAACGTCTTCAAGAAAGCCAACCTGCTGCATCAGCAGCCGTACCTTGGTTGCCGCAAAGGGGGCGCCTGGATCGCTTATCCTGCCTGGATCGTCAAAGAAACGCGCATCCAACGGTCTGCGAACCCACAGGGAAAACTCGTATCGGCCAGGCACGAGGCTGGGAGAAGTATCGGGAGGAGCCAGGTACAGTCGCAGGGAAGAGCTCTCCTTGATATCAAAACGTACGATGCGCAGATCGTCTATTTCCGCGGTTTGGCTGCCGTTAGAACGGGCGAACATGCCACGGGTATCGGCGCTCGATATCGAGAATGGCTCGAGGGAAAACTTTCCATCTACGGGAACCGCTGTACTGGCAAGCTCGAAATTGACACCGGTTGCCGATCCAGCTATGTAGTCAAGCTCGTCCTGTCCCGTCCAGAAAACGACCCGGTACGTATTGGATGCCGCAGCCCCGTCGAGTATGAAGCCGGCGGTCGACGGGTCAAAACCAGCCCAGCCATCAGTATCGCTACCATCGAAGAGTTCGACGTACTGGCCATGTTTTATCCCTGTCTGATTCCTGGCTTTCGCAATTGAAGCCGTACCGCTATGAACCCAACCAGTTATGGGGTCGCCGTCATTATAGGTTTCAAAAAACGCATCCCCTGCCAGGTTCAGGAGTTCGAGTCTCCAGACTTTCTCGTCGGCGGCGAGGGTAAAACCATCCTGGGTTACGCTTGTGCCAACTGTGCCGTCTGGGATGAGGGTC
>JAFGUM010000391.1 GCA_016938515.1 Spirochaetales bacterium
GCCATGTCGAAATTTTCAAGAATGTTGAGAATCTGGATGACGTGCGTACCACCTGAGCTTGCCGGCGGGGTGGAAATGATCGTGTAGTCGCGGTACGTACCAGTAACTGGCTTGCGCACCTTGACTTCATAGTTGGCCAGGTCTTCAACGGTAAGGATGCCACCAGCATCCTGAACCGCGGTAGCTATCTTCGCGGCGAGCGGACCCTTGTAGACTGCGTCTGCGCCATCTTTGGCTATAAGCCTGAGCGTCTCAGCATAGTCCGGGTTCTTTATGGTCTCTCCAACCTCGAAGGGGAGGCCGTCTTTGGTGTATATCTTGGCCGTGGCCGGGTACTTGTTTATCTTGCCGAGGTTGTCCTGGATTATGCGGGCAAGATTGACGGTTACCGGGATGCCATCTTCGGCGAGCTTGATGGCCGGAGCGATGATCTTGCTGCGGTTCATCCTCTTGGTACCGTACTTTTCATGCGCGTACAGTAGTCCCGCAACCTCGCCCGGTACACCTGAAGCCAAGCCGCCGACAGTGTTGGCCTGATTTAATATCTTGCCGTCTTCACCGTACTTGTACATATCGGCCGTAGCCGCGGCTGGAGCGGTCTCACGGAAGTCTATCACGACTGCTTCGTCCATCTTGGCCATCTTGATGACCATGAATCCGCCTCCGCCGACGCCTGACGCGTTGGGCTCGAGCACACCGAGCGCGAATGCCGTGGCTACAGCGGCGTCAACCGCGTTTCCACCTTTTTTTAGAATGTCGATACCAACCTGGGAAGCCTCGGGTTTGGCCGCCGCGACGACGCCTTTGGCACCCTGGGCTGCCCGGCCGTACAGATTGACCGGATTCTGGGACGTTACTACAAACACCGTCGTGACGATGAGCAGTGACGCTACGATCAGCTTTTTCATGCACTCCTCCTACACATTACTTGTCAGATGAGAAAAAATACTAGTACCTCCAGCATACGGCAAGTAGAAACAGTGTCAATACTACAGTGTAATTTTTCCAGCCAGCCGGGAGCCCGCCGGGGGACAGAGCTCGCTAGCGGGGACAGAGTTCGAGCTGGCTGGGGATAGAGCTCGCTAGCGGGGGACAGAGCTCGCGCTAGCGGGGGACAGAGCTCTCGCTGGCCGGGGACAGAGCTCGAGCTAGCGGGGACAGAGCTCGAGCCAGCTGGGGACAGAGCTCGCCAGCCGGGGGACAGAGCTCGCGCCAGCTGGGGACAGAGCTCGCGCTGGCTGGGGACAGAGCTAATGCTGGCTGGGGACAGAGCTCGCGCTAGCCGGGGACAGAGCTCGAGCTAACGGGGACAGAGCTCGCGCCAGCTGGGGATAGAGCTCGCTAGCGGGGACAGAGCCTTGGCAGGAGCCTTGACGGATATTCACGCAGGGCTACAATGATGCGCGTTCCAGTACCCGGCGATA
>JAFGUM010000392.1 GCA_016938515.1 Spirochaetales bacterium
GCGGGTGTTCTTGACACGTCGAGCGCAGAAATCACCGAGGAGGGCCTCCCGTGGGTAACGCGTCTGGTGCCGGTACGAGACGCAACTGGTGCCGATGTGGGCGCGTTGATGATCCTGAACGACTTTTCCGATCAGAAGCGTATCCTGCAGCAGTTGCTATCGGTAAGTGGCGGTGTCGGGGCGGCGATACTCCTGGCGCTGCTCGCCTTTGTCTTTTTGCTGCTGCGCCGCACTGACACGGTGCTACTTTCGCAGCAGAAGAGCCTGCGCGAGAGCAATGCCCTCATAGAGCGGTACCTGAACGTGGCCGCCGAGATAGTCATGACGATGGACGAGAGCGGCGCCGTGACGCTGATAAACGACAGCGGGTGCCGCCTGCTCGGGTACGAGAAGGCTGAGTTGCTCGGCCACAACTGGTTTGACACCTGCGTGCCGGCGGATATACGGGAAGAAGTGCGTCAAGCTGTCTACGGCCGCCTTGCCGGAGGAGACGAGTCGTCTCACAACGAAAATGAAGTGCTCACCAAGGATGGCCGCACGGTAGACGTGCGCTGGCACAATTCGGTGATCCGCGGCATGGATGGCAGGGTTATAAGCGTACTCAGCTCCGGAGAGAATATTTCCGAGCAGAAGCGAGCTGCCAGAATTTTAATGGAAACGAACAGGCAGCTTGAGGAAGCTACCGTTACCGCCACCGAGTTGGCAGAAAAGGCCAAAGAAGCCAGCAAGGCCAAGAGCGAGTTTCTGGCCAACATGAGCCACGAGATACGCACCCCGATGAACGGCGTCATAGGCATGACGGGACTCTTGCTGGATACCAACCTCGACGACGAGCAGCGCCGCTACGCTGAGATGCTCAAGTCCAGCGGTGAATCGCTTCTATCGCTGATCAACGACATCCTCGATTTTTCCAAGATAGAAGCAAGAAAGCTGGAATTGGAAGAACTGGACTTTGACCTCCAGGTCTTGCTCGACGACTTCGCGCTTTCCACGGCGGTACGCGCAAAGGAAAAGGGGCTTGAGCTAACCTGCACGGCCAGAACAGGGGTGCCGTCAAGGCTTCGGGGTGACCCTGGGAGGCTCAGGCAGATTCTGGCTAACCTGGTGGGAAACGCCATCAAGTTTACCGAGCACGGTGGCGTATCGGTTCTTGTTTCTCTGGAATCAGAAACGGCAAGCGATGTTCTGTTACGGTGCACCGTTCGGGATACCGGCATTGGCATTCCACAGGACAAGCTGGGGATGCTGTTTGATGAGTTCAGCCAGGTAGACGCGTCAACGACGCGGCGCTACGGAGGCTCCGGGCTGGGGCTGGCAATATCACGCCAGCTGGTGGGGATGATGGGCGGCACCATCGGCGTAGAGAGCGTAGAAGGCACCGGGTCTGTGTTCTGGTTTACCGTGCGCTTCCTCAAGCAGCACAACGAAGGCAGCGCGGAAACGGCACAGCCACCGCGTGCCCGCCTTTCCTTGCGCGAAGCCAGGGATACGTTGGCTGATCGCCAGGGCCTCGTCCTGATCGCCGAGGACAACAGCACCAACCAGCAGGTGGCTCTGGGCATCTTGAAGCGCCTGGGAGTCCGCGCCGACATCGTCGCCGATGGTGCCGAAGCCCTGGCTTCCCTGGAGAGCATCCCGTACGACCTCGTCCTCATGGACGTGCAGATGCCGGTGATGGATGGCCTAGAAGCGACTCGCCGCATACGGGATCCCTCTTCGCGGGTGCTCAACCACGACGTCCCTGTGGTTGCGATGACGGCTCATGCCATGCAGGGCGACAAGGATCGCTGCATCGCAGCAGGCATGAACGACTATGTTTCCAAGCCGGTTTCACCACACGACCTGGCTGCCGCGCTTGACGCCTGGCTACCCCGAGCGGCAGGTGCCGCACAACCCGCCGTCGGGCGTGCTCCGGTTACAGCTGACGCTGCTGCTCCCGTTCATGCTGCTGCCGATGCTTCTCCGGTATTCGACAGGGCCGGTTTTCTTGATCGTTTGATGGGAGACGAAGAGTTGATGCGCGATATATGCGCCGCATTTATTGAAGACAGCCCCTCCCAGCTGGCGAATCTGGAAGCAGCGCTCGAATCCGGCGACGTTGCAACGGCGGAGCGAGCCGCGCACTCGATCAAGGGAGCCGCGGCCAACGTTGGCGGCGAGCGGGTACGCGCGCTGGCGTACCAGATAGAGAAGGATGCCCACATCGGTGCCCTGGATGCGGCGCGGAGCAGGCTCGCCGGGCTTGGCGCCGGTCTGAAGGAGCTGCAAGACGAAATGAGCCGGGCGTGATGGCGTTTTGGCGCGATTTTGATGACTCGCATGATCTGAGGAGGACTACATGAATGCTGCCATGGGGACAGTGCTGCGCGTCGACCTGGGGACGAGGACCTTCGAGGAGCGCGCCGTTCCGGCGGGCATCTATGAGCGCCACCTGGGCGGACTGGGCGTCGCCGCCGCGCTGCTGTACGACGAGATTCCAGCGGGTGCCGATCCGCTGGGCCCGGACAACGTGCTGTGTTTTGTAAGCGGCCTCCTCACGGGTACCGGCGTGGTGATGACCGGCCGCTGGATGGTAGCCTGCAAGTCGCCGCTTACCGGCGGCTGGGGCGACGCCAACTGCGGCGGTACCCTGTCGCCGGCCATAAAGCGCTGCGGCTGGGACGCCATCCTGTTCCGCGGGGTGGCTTCAGAGCCGCTCGTGTTCGTGGCGGACGACGCGGGGCCCAGGCTGGAGAGCGCCGGCGAGCTGTGGGGGCAGGACGCGGTAGCATCGGAAGAAGCGCTGATGAAGCGCTACGGCTCCGGCGCGGGTGCGGCGCCGGGGAAGAAGCCGGCAATAGCGACGATTGGTCCCGCCGCGGAGAAGCTGTCCCTCATATCGGGTATATCCAACGACGGCGGCCGCTACGCCGCCCGCTCGGGGGTCGGCGCCGTGATGGGGTCCAAGCGGCTGAAGGCGGTGGTGCTCAGGGGGGCTAAACCCATTGGCTGCGCCGACCCCGCCGCGGTCAAGGCGCTGTCAAAGGCGTACACGGAAAAGGTCAAGCGGCAGGCCATCCCCGGCATCGTCAAGGGGACGCAGCTGTCGGTGCTGGGCAGGATCCTCGGCGCCAAGCTGGCGCTACCTCTCGACGGCATACTGACGGCGGGCATACTAAAGCGCTGGGGGACGATATACAACAACGTCGCCGGCGCGGTAAACGGCGACTCGCCTATGAAGAACTGGGGCGGCTCGGTGGCCGAGTTCGGCAAGGAACGGTACCGCAAGCTAGACCCAGACAGGATAGTCGCCCGTGAAACCCGCAAGTATAGCTGCTACTCCTGCGTAATCGGCTGCGGCGGCGTCGTCGACGTGAAGGATGTGATACCGGGCGTCGGGCATTCCCACAAGCCCGAGTACGA
>JAFGUM010000050.1 GCA_016938515.1 Spirochaetales bacterium
ATGTTCTCTGTAGTCACGTTGCCACCCCAGGTTCCACAGCCAAGCGTTACCGTAGACGGCATGCCGTTGGCAAAGGTGCCGCCGTTGCCCGATGCCATGCCCTGACGAACCATGATGCGGCTGGAGCGCATCGTCTGTCCCATGCGTTCTATGTAGTCGTCGCGATTGGTGAAGATGCCCGATGAGTGGCCGGTACCACAGGCGTTGGTGATGCCTACCACTAGACCCAGTCCTTCGTCGAAGCTTTTACACCGCCAAAGCGTCAGCACCGGCGATATTTTCTCCTGCGCGAACTGTTCGTCGTCGGGGCTGCCTTCGGCTTCTACCATTAGTATTTTCGTTTCAGTGGGAACGGAAAAGCCAGCGCCCGCGGATATGTCGATAGCGCTTTTGGCTATGATTTTTGGATTTAACCCTTCGTGCCCGTCCTTGCCACGAACCCATAGCCAGTCGCGAAGCTTGGCTTTCTCTTCGCGGCTGCAGAGGTACGCGCCTTTGTCCCGCATAGCTGCCACGAAGGAGCCGTATACGGAATCATGGGCGACTATCGAATTTTCGCTCGAGCAGCTGGTCGCGTTGTCGAAAGCTTTGCTGACGGCTATCTTTGCCGCGGCGTCGACAGGATCGGCGTCTTCGGCCAGCAGTTGCACCGCGTTGCCGGGGCCTACGCCGTAGGCGGGAGTGCCGGACGAGTATGCGGCTTTCACCATCGCGCCACCGCCAGTTGCAACGACCAGGTCGACCTGTCGCATCAGCTCCTGCGTCAATTCGACGCTGGGTTCCGCTATCATCTGCACCAGATCCGCTGGAGCTCCGACTTTCTCGAGCGCCGCGCGCATAAAATTGGCAGCCATGGCCGATGATTTCTTTGCCTTGGGGTGCGGCGCGAAAATGACGGCGTTGCGGCCCTTGAGTATGGACAGGCCGTTAGACGAAGGTGTCGCCGTCGGGTTTGTAACCGGCGCGAGCGCGCCGACAACGCCTACCGGCTTGGCGTACTTGCGTAGCCCTCGAGCTTCATCCACTTCTATAAGCCCGACGCTCTTGGCTCCCCGAATGTCGCGGAGTACACCGAGCACCTTGTTTTTGTGTTTGACTATCTTGTCGGCCACGACGCCCATGCCGGTTTCAGCTACAGCGCTTTCTGCGAGGGCCGCGATATTTGCGTCGTTGTATACAGACCAGCCTACGGCTACACAGACTTCGTCGACCCGCTCCTGATCCCAGGTGGCGGCTACGGCCTGAGCTTCTCTGGCGCGAGCGACGAGGGACGCTATGAGTTTTTCGTTGTCGCTCATTATTTAAAGTTCTCGCTTTCAATAGCCACTACCTGATTAAAGGCGTTCGTGAGGAAATCTTTCTTAAACTCCATCTTCTGCGTAAACGACATGGCAAGCCACGCGTCGACTATCTGTGTACCCAGGAAGGGAGCTGTTATCCAGCCTCCCATCGTGATTACATTGGCGTTGTTTACAATTTTAGCGCGCTCGCCCGAGAAGAGGTCGTCGACCACGCAGGCGTACACGCCTTTGTGCTTGTTGGCCACGATGGCCATGCCCTGCCCGGTGCCGCAAATCAGAATGCCTTTTTCAGCCAGTCCACCCTGCACGGCTTTTGCTACCTTGGGAGCCTGCTCGAAGTAGGGTTTTGGCGCGTCGGCACTCTCGATGCCGTAGTCGATCACCTCGATCTCGGGATGATTCTCGTTAAGATGTTTTACTATTTCGCGGGCCAGGGGAAAGCCGGAAAGGTCAGACGCGATAGCAAGTTTCATAGGTTCTCCTTGAAAACGGTATTAAAGAAAAGGATAACGAAGAGGATAAGAGAATAAGAGACAGGAAAGAGAAGTCGATTTGGCCACGGAGACACGGAGACACGGAGAAGACGAGGAAGAAGTAAAAGATTAACAAAGAGGATAAGAGCAAAAGAGGGAAGAAAGAGAAGATAGACAAAGGCAGGCCACGGAGGCACGGAGGCGCGGAGAAGATTAACAAAGAGGATAAGAGAATAAGAGACAGGAAAGAGAAGACGATTTGGCCACGGAGGCACGGAGCCACGGAGAAGACGAGGAAGAAGTAAAAGATTAACAAAGAGGATAAGAGCAAAAGAGGGGAGAAAGAGAAGATAGACAAAGGCAGGCCACGGAGGCACGGAGGCGCGGAGATAATATAAAATAGCAAATAGGATAAGAGAATAAAAGGCAGGAAAGAGAAGACGATTGGGGAAAGGGAATTTGAATTTAATTCCCTAAGCTTCATCTTGTTCATCTGGCTTCCATCTTGTTCATCATGTTCCGCCTTTGTCTTTCCTCTGGATTTCCTCCGTGCCTCCATGGCAAAAAAGTATTACAGGCTTTTTACAGCGGCCGCAATATGGGGTGCTGTCAGTTTGAAGCGCTCGGCGAGCCAGTCTTGCGTGCCAACTTCCCCAAATTCATCGTCGATGCCGATTCTTGCAAAGCGGCACGCGGTTCCTGACTCTGCCAGAGCTTCGGCCACGGCAGAGCCCAGTGCGCCCCGCTTTTGGTGGTTCTCGCACGTAACGAGTCTGCCCGATTTAGCGGCCCATGACAGAATAAGCTTTTCGTCGAGAGGTTTCAAAGACAGCGCATCGATTACAGCGACGCGTATGCCATCGGCCTCAAGCAGATCAGCCGCCTTGAGCGACTCGCCTACCATCAGAGCGCCGAGCGCGACTATAACAGCGTGTGGGGCGGCGAGATCTGCGCCACGCAGCAGTTTTGCTTTGCCAAACTGGAAAACTTCGCCGTTGCCGTACAGTACCGGAGCAGCCTTGCGTTGCAGCCGGATGTATACGCAGCCGTGGTGTTGTGCCGCCTCTTCGATAAGGGCCGCGAGTGACACGGGGTCGGATGGCTCGATGATGGTGAGTTGCGGTATCGCTCGCATAAGCGCAAGGTCTTCAAAGGGCATGTGTGTGCCGCCGTTGAAGGCTGCGCATACGCCAGGGTCGGTTCCCACAAGCTTGACGTTGAGATGCGCGTAGTTGCCGGATATAAAGAACTGGTCATAGGCGCGCCGGCTCGCAAAGCAGGCAAATGTTGCTGCGAATGGTACTTTGCCTTCGGTAGACAGCCCTGCGGCTACGCCCACCATATTGGCTTCGGCCACGCCGACGTTGATGGCGCGTTCTGGATACGCCTTCGCGAAAGAGCCGGTACCGGTGGCCTTCATGAGGTCCGCTTCCAGTACGACGATATTCTTGTTGTCAGCGCCGAGTCTTACGAGCGTTTCCGCGTAGACGGCGCGCATTTCCTTGGTAGCTTCCATTGTTAGACGTACCTTCCTTGGTTCAGCTGGCTGGAAATCAGGCGCCTAGCGCTGCTATGGCCTGGGCGGCCATTTCCATGGTTACGGGCATATTGTGGCTGCTTACCTGGCCTTCGCAGAAGCTGCATCCCTTGCCCTTTACGGTGTGCATCACGATCATCGTGGGCCTGTCTGTCTGCGCCTTGCCCCGCTCGATGGCCTGGTCTAGGGCCGCTACGTCGTGGCCGTCAACGTCTATGGCGTTCCAGCCGAAAGCAGCCCACTTGGCAGAAAGTTCGCCTAAACTGACTATCTCGTCGGTAGTGCCGTCTATCTGAGCCCGGTTGTAGTCGGTGAACGCGATCAGGTTGGCCAGTTTAGCTTGCGAAGCGAACATAGCCGCTTCCCAGTTCTGGCCTTCATCGCTCTCGCCGTCACCTATAATGGCGAATACGGTGGCGGAATTGCCGTCCATCCTGAGCGCTGAGGCTATGCCGCACGCGGCTGAAAGACCCTGCCCTAGTGAGCCGGTCGTCATGTCGATGCCAGGGGTTCTGTTGCGGTCACAGTGGCTTGGCAGGTTGGTGCCACCCTTGTTCAGCGTTGACAGCCACTCTCGTGGGAAAAACCCCTTGGCTGCCAGAACGGCGTAGAGTGCCGGACCCGCGTGTCCCTTGGAGAGGACGAGGCGGTCGCGGTTGCTGGCGCGGGGATCTACTGGATAGGCTGTAAGATGTTTGCCGTACAGCACCGCCAGAGCGTCCGCAATTGACATCGCGCCTCCAATGTGCCCGACGCCCAGCGTGCCTATCATTTCTATGGCCAGTTTCCGAATCTCTTTCGCGAGGCCTTCAAGCTCCGCGCGCTCGTTTGGATTCATACGGTGATTCTCCGTGTCAAAGGTAATTCATATTACTTTCAATAAGAAAGTAAATAACTTTACCATGAGTGCACTCGCTTGTAAAGCATGAGAATTCGGTTGTGGCGCGCAGGCGTTGGTGCGCCATCTGGCGTAA
>JAFGUM010000393.1 GCA_016938515.1 Spirochaetales bacterium
AACGGTTATCCTCGACAGCTACTATACGACAAGAACAGATGCCGAAAGCGGTGACCGTGGCATGACGGGCTTCGTCGATGCGGTGGCTGTGTATGACGTGCCGATGAAAACCCTCGTAGAAGTGATGCTTGACTACGAAAATCACGCGACGTTTATCCCGTATTTTCTGCGCGTGTCGCTCAAGGAGCGGAACGTCGCCGGTGACCTGGTTTTGTATGCATCCGGGATCAGGTTTCTGGGTTTTGAAACGAGCTATACGTTGCTGTTCAACATACGGATGGAGCATCTCGGAAATGGCGCTGTCGGATTTCGAAATACACTCGCCAAAAGCGTGGACGGCAAGGTGCTCGAGCACTTTACCTCGTACTACTTTGAGCCGGTGGTTATACACGGCAAAACCATGGTGTTCATACGCTATTTTAACAGGCCCGGACTCCGGGAGTCGGCTCCCGGCATGGTTGCCGTCGTCAGTTTCTTTATACCGTTCGCAACCAAGGGGCATCTATCCGCGCTGATCAAAGAGACGCAAAGACGGCGTGGCTCTGAGTAAGGAAAACAGACGGTAGCCCGAGAGAATCTATCCGTGTAGAATGGGAAACCGTCATGGAACACTACGACGTAGCCATTGTCGGCACCGGCCCCGCCGGGCTCGGAACAGCTTTTGCACTCCTGGATGCTCGTCCGGAGCTCAGGATTGTCATTATAGACCGCAACGAGTTCTCATCGGGCGGCTTGCGTAACGACTGCAAGATGAACTTCAGCTGGCCGGTTGGTTTTCCTGAAGACGACTGGAACCCGGCTCTCGCCGAAGCGTACCTATCCAGGGTGGAAGCGTTTCTGGCTCCATCGATACTGGAGCGCCGTGGCGTGGCCGTGTACGCGCACCGGGCCGAGAGGCTGGGCATCAGGCTGCTGGACATACGGCAAGCTCATCTGGGTACGGATGGCGGGCTCGCGCTCATCAAACGCCTGGTGGCAGACTTGCAATCCCGGGGGGTTGAGATTTCCCTGGGTGAGACCGTCGTGGCGGTTGATGCCAAACGTAGTAGTATGACAACCAACGCGCGCGAGCTGTCGTTCAACCATGCTGTCATAGCTCCGGGGCGCGCTGGATTTTCTTTTCTGCAGGATGTGATGCG
>JAFGUM010000394.1 GCA_016938515.1 Spirochaetales bacterium
CAACTCTGATGGATCAACGGTAATGCGTCGACTGTTCAAGAGCCAAAGCGCGGCGGAGCTCTTGAATATCTCCATTCTCCTGGTTACTGTATATATGACGAATTGGCGTAATCTTTACGGAAGCGATCCTCGCGCGCGTCCAGGGCTGGTTGCAAGGCCATTGTTCTGGGCGTTACGGTTCCGTTCGGCCCCGCCCGTCGAAACTCCCGTTGTAGCGAAGGAAGGAACCCATGGAAATCCAGAAGGATCGCGTTGTTTCAATCGAGTATACGCTCAAAGGCGACGATGGCGTGATGATAGACCGCTCCGAGGGCGAGCCCCTCGTCTATCTGCACGGCAATGACAACATCATCCCCGGCCTCGAGCGGCACCTCGAAGGCAAGACCGCCGGAGATTCGGTTACCTGCGTCATCAAGCCGGGTGACGCCTACGGCGAGCACGACAAAGAACTCGTCTTCTCTGTTTCAAAAAAGGATTTTGCCGAACCAGAGAAGATCGAGGTTGGCATGCAGTTTCAGGCGCAGGAAGAAGACGGTACCCGCGTTGTTACCGTCGTGGGAGTGGATGGAGACAGCGTTACCATAGACGCCAATCACCCGCTAGCCGGTAAAACGCTTCACTTCGACGTAACAGTCGCGGCGGTTCGGGAAGCCAGCGCCGAAGAGCTCGCGCACGGCCACGTGCATGGCGACGACCATGACTGTGAAGACTGCTCTGGCGGTTCGTGCGACGACGAAGACGGTTGTGGCTGCGGCGGGTGCAACTGACCAACCAGCGCTCGTCTACCGGGCGGCGCGCTCCTGTCAAAGCGCGACCGCTCGATATAGTCGTCATCCTCATGACGACAGCCATCGTTTTGGCTCTTGCCGTATCAGTATACGGAGGGCCACCGCCTGCGTACCTTGTTATTTCCACCGACGCTGGTGAATGGATGTACCCGCTTGCAGAAAATCGCGTTGTACCGGTTCAGGGGAAGATCGGCGTCTCCATGGTGAGTATCCGCGATGGAGCGGC
>JAFGUM010000395.1 GCA_016938515.1 Spirochaetales bacterium
CTGGATAACGTTTCAAGAAGCAAACGTACCCTCGTGCTGGAAGAATCAGATATCATGGGCACCGTCAGACGCGACGAGGTTGACAAGGCAACGCGCTCATTCCTGGAATACTTCAAACGACGCTGGGAAGACGGCGACCTCGTACTCGACGGCGACGACGACCTCGTCGACTGACCACCCCCCGGGCGGTGTCAGCGCTTGACGTACCTGATGCCGCCGTCCGCTGCTTCTTCTGCCCTGGCCATCATAAACAGCAGATCAGAAAGCCTGTTGACGTACCGGCGCAGCGCAGCCGGTACGTCAGCGTCCCAGGCCAGCGCCACGATGCGCCGTTCCGCCCTCCTGCACACCGTTCTGGCTACGTCCAGACGCGCCGACTGGGGGGTCGCGCCGGGTACTACAAAGCCAGCAAGCGGTATCTCCGCTTCCAATCGCTCTACGTATCCGGCAATACGCCCCTCGTCATCATCGACGATCGGGCTTGAAAACTGCCCTGTTCTCGTCGCCAGCTGTCCGGCTACCCGGTACAGGTCATGCTGTATCTCGTCCAGCATCCGTTTGCAGTCATCTCGCTTAAGGTAGTGCCTTGCTTCTCCCAGTATAGAATCAAGCTCGTCTATCGTCCCGTACGCCTCAACGCGAAGATCATCCTTGCGTACGCGCTCTCCGGACCACAGCCCGGTCAGGCCGTCATCACCCGTTTTTGTTACAATGCTCATTAGTCCCCCTCGCTACCACTTCTGGCCCGCAGCATACCAGCTAAAAAATGCCTGTATTGTACCAGTAGTCGATTTGCTTTTTCCAGTTTATGCTACAATAGCATATTCAGAATCGATTGGAGGAGCTACGAAGGCCAAAGTTATTGGAGAGCCTTCGTCCTGCAGATGATAGACGCCAGTATCACAGCCGTAGACGAGGCCAATGAACAAGCCTGGGGTTCATGCATACTCAACCCGCAATCATCCCTCGCCATGGCACAGGAAGCGCTCAAGCGCGCGACAGAGCTAGAATACAGCAAAGGAGTAGCCGACGCCATTCTCAATATTGGATGGGCTACTCACTACCAGTCCAAACTGGCAGAAGCCTACGCGGCCTTCCTGGAGGCGCACAGGCTGTACGAGAAACTGCATGACATTCCCGGCATCTGCAAATCCCTCAACGCGTTCGGCATCTACCACGCCTCCATATTCAGGCTCGACAAGGCCGTAGAGTACTATACGCGGAGCCTTGAACTGGCGCGCGAGAACGGCCTCCTGGACAGGGAGCTGATAGCCATGGCCAATATCGGTGAATTGTGCCTTGACCTTGGTAATCCGCAAGGAGCTCTCGAATACCTCGTCTCGGCGTATGACAAGATGCCCGACGATTTTGGCCCCGAAAACAAGGCTGATTGCCTGCGCAACATCGGGCAAGCCTTCCTTGCCATGGACAACTTGCCGCTGGCGGCCGAATTTACCGAAAAATCGTATGAGATTATCTCAGCCTCCGGCGAGCTCATAGCAGCCACCGACAGCATAGAAACACTCGCCAACGTAGCGCTGGCTGAAGGCAACCTTGATAAAGCCCACGCACTCGTCGCCACGGGTCTTGAAATGGTGGGCAAGACCGGTAACCTGAGCCAGAAAGCCAGCCTTCTCATCGTCCGGGGCAACCTGCTCATCGAGCGCGGAGAATCTGGAGAGGCGCTGGACGTGCTTGGCCATGCCGAACGGCTGTGCCTGGGGATCAACCTCAAGAGCAGGCTGTTCAAGGTTCACGAACTTATAGCCAAAGCGTACGAGTCAGAAGGTGATTTCGAGCGTGCTCTGTCGTACTACAAGAAATTCGCCACCTTCAGAGCTGAAGTCCAGAGCGAAGACACGGCCAACAAGCTGCGAAGCCTCAAAGCCCAGGCAGAGATAGAGCGCGCCCAGCAGGAAGCAGAAATTTATCGCCTGAGGAACATAGACCTCAAGGAGAAAACCGAAGCGCTGGAAGACATCAACAAGCAGATAACATCCATCTCGACGATAGGCCAGAGAATAACGGCCAGTCTCGATTTCAATACCGTGGTACAGACCCTCAATGATTGCCTCAAACCATTTCTGGAGATGGATATGTTCGGCATCGCGCTCTTCGAGCACTCGCGAAACCA
>JAFGUM010000051.1 GCA_016938515.1 Spirochaetales bacterium
AGACTCTACGCTGGAACTGGCGTGGAACGGCAGAGCGCTGGGATCCGGTGAAAAAGGCTCTCGTGAGTATCGCATACCAGCCGAGGGTAGTTTTGAGCTGCTGTCGGTGTCGGGGCCATCACCCGAAGGGCCATCGTGTCTGCGCGTGGCTTTCAGCGAAGCGGTAGATACCAGCCAGGATTTTCGCGGGCTCATACGCGCAGACGGCGCTGGAGATCTGCGTTTCGAAGCCGAGGGTGGGCTCGTGCGCGTGTATTCGTCGCTACGATGGCCGGAAAGCGTAGATCTGAAGGTTGAGCGGGGCCTGCGTAGCGCAAAGCGAGACGTCTTGGCCGTGCCGGTAACAACGACGGTACGCTTCGACTGGGAAAAGCCAGAGGTTCGATTCATCGAGGGCGGTGTTCTGGTGCCATCAAGCCAGGGCACGCGCGTGGTAATGGAAACCCGCAACCTGGACACGGTCGTAGTCGAGGCACTGCGCGTATACGGCGACAATATCCTGCAGTTTCTGCAGGTAAACGAACTGGATGGTTCGCGCGAGCTCAAGCGCGTTGGAGACGTCGTATGGCGGCAAGAGGTGGATCTGGGCTGGACCGACGATAAGAAAAACTCGTGGGTGCCCTACGCGCTGGACTTGTCGCCCCTGCTTCTAAAGCACCCAGACGGGCTCTTCCAGCTGCGCGTAGCGTTTGGTCACGAGCACATACGCTACGTGAGCCCGAACGACTTCAAGGATCTGGGCAAATGGACCTTCCCTCCGGTAACGATACGCGATCAAGACGATGAATCGTCGTACTGGGACTACTATGAGTCGTGGTTTGACTGGGACGAGTACTATCGTTACCGGGACGACCCCGCTCACCCGGCATTCTACGTGCAACGCTACGGCAGGGATCGCACAGCACGTCGCAATGTTCTGGTATCGAATGTGGCGCTATCGGCCAAGCGGGACGTAGACGGCGCGTGGCACGTCGTTGCGAGCGACCTCATAAGCGCCAAGCCTCTCGCCGGGGCGCGCATAGCCGTATACAGCTATGCCATGCGTGTTTTGGCTACCGCGAAGACCGACCAAAACGGCTTGGCCGTATTCACTGCCGCAGCTTTGCCGGCGGGTGATTCCAGAAACGGGCCGTTCTGCGTGATGGCAGAGGCAGCTGGTGCCAAGAACGGCAGGGAGCGGGGCTACCTCAAACTTACGCCGGCAAACGCGCTGGCGGTAAGCCACTTTGACGTGGGCGGAGAGCAGGCGGAATCGGGCATCAAGGGGTTTATCTACGGCGAGCGAGGCGTGTGGCGCCCCGGTGACGACATGCACCTGTGCTTCGTGCTGTACGACCGCCTCGGTACGCTGCCAGAGGATCATCCGGTGCGCTTTGAGCTTGAAAACCCGCTCGGGCAGGTCGTACAGCAAGCCACGTATACCGAGTCTACCGGCGGCTTTTATTACATTCGCACGGGTACGGAGGCGTCTGCCCCCACCGGTACCTGGACTGCCAGAGTACGAGTGGGCGGCACGGTATTTTCCAAAGCCGTCAAGGTGGAAGCGGTTATGCCCAACAGGCTCAAGCTGAGCCTCGACTATGGCCCGGAGAGCTGGCTAGCCGCCGAATTACCCGAGATGGGAGTGAGCGCGGCGTGGCTGCACGGTGCTCCCGCGCCTGGGCTCAAAGCCGACGTATCGATGATTCTTGCGGCATCTGGCAAAGCACCCGGAGACTATCCGGGGTACTCATTTACAGACCCCACGCGCGAAGCGCCGAGCGGCCGGCAGCTACTGTACGAAGGCTACCTCGACGACAAGGGAAGCGCCAGGTTTGCCGTAGATCTCGAGGGTGAATCGGAAGCTCCCGGGCCGATGACGGCTACCTTCCTGTCCAGGGCTTTTGAGCGCTCGGGGCTGTTCTCGACCGAGGCATTCTCGGTTGACTTTCACCCGTACGAGCGCTACGTGGGTGTACAACTACCGGCGGGAGACGCGTCGCGCGGCATGCTGCTTACGGACGTAGACCACCCGGTGGAGCTGATGCTGGTAGACCGCAACGGCACGGTAGCAGGAGATGGACGCGTAGAGATAGCCGTTTACAAGCTTGAATGGCGCTGGTGGTGGGAAAAAGGCCAAGAGAGCCTCGCGGAGCAGGCTTCGGATGTATTCAAGCGGCTGATAGTGCAGGACAGCGTTGCGGTTAAAAACGGACGCGCGTCCTGGAAGCTACGTATAGACTACCCAGAATGGGGCCGCTACTTCATCAGGGTCGTGGATGCTGAAGGCGGCCACGCCGCTGGCTCAATTTTCTACATAGACTGGCCAGGTTGGGCTGGCAGGGGCAAGGGCGAGGGGGGTGGATCAGCGGTCATGCTGTCACTTTCCGCCGACAGGGAACGCTATGAGGTGGGCGACCCCGTGCGCGTCAGCTTCCCGTCTAACAAGCAGGGGCGGGTGTACGTGACGGTGGAGAGGGCGGGACGCGTCATCAAGGAAGGCTGGGTAGATGCCCTTGACGGCACTACCGTCTATGAATTCAAGGCTACCGCGGATATGGCGCCAAACGTATACGTTCACGCCACCTTCGTGCAGCCCCACCTGCAGACGCTCAATGACCTGCCTATTCGCTTGTACGGCGTTGTTCCAGTGATGGTGGAAGACCCGGCTACGAGGCTGCAGCCGGTGATAACGGCTCCGGCGGCGCTGGAACCGATGCAAAAGGCTTCTGTAAGCATCTCGGAGAAGCGCGGCAAGCCAATGACGTATACCCTCGCTGTGGTCGACGAAGGTTTGTTGGGCATAACAAGATACTCCACGCCCGATCCTTGGTCGGTATTCTACAAGAAAGAAGCGAGCCTCCTGTCGTCGTATGACCTGTACAAGGACGTCGCAGGCGCGTATTCGGGCAAGTTGCAGACGTTGTTGTCCATCGGCGGTTCTGAATTCGGCGACGCGGGCGGCTCACGCTCGGTTAGCCGCTTCCCTCCGGTGGTGCAGTACTACGGGCCGTTCTCCCTCGGTTCTGGCGAGCGAGCCACGCATGAGTTTGAGCTTGGCCCCTACGTCGGCGCCGTGCGGTTTATGGTGGTGGCGGGTACCAGGGAAGGCGCCTACGGCAAAGCCGAGGTGGAGACTCCAGTCCGTTCAGAACTCATGGCCTACATGACCGCGCCACGCGTGCTAGGTCCTGGCGAGCGATGTACGATTCCCGTGACGCTCCTCGCTTACATGGGCAGGAACGCGAAGGCAACGGTTCGACTCAACGTAGAAGGTGACGCATCCATCGTAGGCTCCTCATCCAGCGACGTTGTCTTTGCCGACGAGGGGGAAAAACAAGCATCATTTGAACTCGCTGTGGCGGATCGTACCGGCGCCGTACGCCTAACCGTAGAAGCGACGGGACCCGGGGGTCGGTCGTATACGCAGAGCGTTGAAGTTCCTGTGCGTTCGTCATCAGTACAGGTGCAATCCATAAGCGAGGCCATGCTGGCGCCCAGGGCCAGCGAGACAGTCGAAGCCAGGCTACCGGGTATGGAAGGTACCAACGAGCTGTGGCTGGAATTGTCGCTCGTGCCTCCGATAGACCTATCCGGTCGCCTTTCGTACCTGCTGGCGTATCCACACGGCTGTGGAGAGCAGATAACGAGCCAGGCTTTTCCCCAGCTGTTCCTCGCTGATGCCGTGGCACTGACTCCTGGGCAAGCAGAGGATCTGCGCGTCAACGTGATGTCGGCCATCTCCAAGCTGGCGGGGTTCCAGACTACTACCGGCGGTTTTGTGTTCTGGTCGGGTTCGTACGAAGAAAGCTCCTGGCTATCAGTCTACATCACTCATTTCCTTACCATGGCGCGACTCCAGGGCTACACCGTACCGGATACCGTACTCGACGCGGCGTTGTCCAATCTGCGGCAAAAAGCCTCGGTATGGAACTCCCAGACCTCCTATTCCAAGGCGGAGCAAGCGTATCGACTATACGTTCTGGCTGTGGCAGGAAAGCCTGATATCGCGTCGCTGAACCGCTTTATGGAGTACGGACCACACCCGGTAGCCGCGCTCCACCAGTGCGCGGCCGCGTACGCCCTCGCTGGTATGCACGAGAAGGCCAAGAGTATTCTGATCGAGGCGCCAGGCAACGTAACCCGCTACGAGGGCATGGATAAAGTCTACGGGTCGGTGCTACGAGATCGCGCCATGGTGCTTGACGCATACAACGCGATGGGAGACCAGGCGAGAAGCCTCGCTACATTCAACCTCATAGCCGACGACCTGTCGTCTGTCAGGAGATATTCCACCCAGGATCTGGGCTTTGCGCTGATGGCGGCGCTCCCGTACCTCAAATCGGCCAGTACGGGTTCCGCGTCGGTGCGCTACTCGCACAGCGGCGGCGCTGGCACGGTGTTGGTAGACATGGCTATGGCGCGCACCGCTATTCCGGTACGCTCGGGGGCTGTAGAAATCAGGCTATCAAACGACTCGTCCAAGCCGGTATACGCCCGTCTGGTAGCCACCGGCACCCCGAGGCCCGGTACTGAGCGCACCTCGGCACGGGGGCTGTCTTTGAACGCCCGGTACCTCGACGCGGCGGAGAAGCCAGTAGACCCGGCCAGGGTCGAGCTGGGCGAAGACGTGATAGTAGAAATCAGCGTCAAGAATACGGGCAGGGAACCGCTTGACGACATCGCGCTTACGTTCCGCGCGCCATCGGGCTGGGAGCTCGCCAACCTCAGGCTTGGCCGTTCGGGAGACGGTGGTGAGGACGCTGGCGAGGCGTATGACTACCAGGATGCCCAGGACGACAGAATACACACGTACTTTGACCTCAAGCGAGGCGAAACCAGAAAATTCAGGTTCCACGCCAACAAGACGTACGATGGGACGTTCTTCCTGCCGGCTATAACGGCGGAGGCAATGTACAATCCCGACGTGTACGCGGTGCTACCCGGCAGGACGCTGGTCAGGCCGACGTCGTTGCCGGCTATAAACCCCAACGAGCGCGGGCTCAGGTACTGAGAATCGTGCTGATGCGAAGTGGGGTGGCGTGGGCTGGCTTCGCGCTGTTCTCGCTGGCGCTGATGGTTGAGCCTCGACCGCCGATAGACGACGCACTCTATTCCGCGGCCCTGTACGCGCGCGGAGAAGACGGAGAAGCCAGTGGTGAGCTTTTGGGTGCCCGGGTAGCCGATGATGGCCAATGGCGACTCGAGCTCTCTGCCACCGTGCCAGATCGTTTTGCTCGCGCGCTCGTGCTCTACGAGGACAAGCGCTACTACGGGCACGCTGGCTTTGACCCATACGCAATAATACGCGCTGCCTGGTACAACGCCAGGGCAGGCGTCGTCGTCTCTGGCGGCTCGACGATACCCATGCAGGTTGCGAGGCTTTCCCGCGCCCCCGGCGAGCGAAATGTAGCGGCAAAGCTGGTCGAGCTGTGGATGGCGATACGGCTGGAATGGCACTACGATAAAGCCAGCCTCATAGATTTGTACGCATTGCTGGCGCCGTTTGGTGGCAACGTCGTTGGGCTGGAGGCGGCTGGCTTCAGGTGGTTTGGCAGAGCCCCCGACCAGCTTACGTGGGCCGAGGCAGCCACGCTTGCCGTGCTGCCAAACAGTCCCGGTCTTGTTCACCCGGGGCGTGCCAGAGACGCGCTCACCGAGAGGCGTGATGGCCTTCTTGAGCGACTAGCCGAAGCTGGCGCTATGAGCGGTCTGGACCGCGATGCAGCGTTCGTCGAACCGCTACCGCTTGAACCCAGGCCCATGCCTGGACGCGTGCCTCACCTGGTAGCGGTGGCACCGCCAGGACGAAGCGTAACGACGCTGGAAAGCGCGTTGCAGGCTCGGGTGGAGCAAACGGTGGAGCGGCACGCGCGAAACCTGGGGAGGAGCGGCGTTGGCAACGTCGCAGCTGTGGTACTTCGCGTTGCCGACGGATCGGTGGCCGCGTACGTTGGCAACTCATCCGCTCTCGATAGCGCCGCACTGGCGCCCGAGCTGGCGTCAGCCCCTTCCGCTCCATGGGTGGACTGCGCGCTGGCCCCCAGGAGCTCGGGTAGCATACTCAAGCCATTTCTGTACGCGGCGATGATCGATTCAGGCGAGCTGTCGCCATCGCGCCTTATTCCAGATATTCCTACCCGCGTAGGCTCGTACAGCCCAGAGAACAACCTCAAATCGTACACTGGTGCAGTCAGGGCTGACGAAGCGCTGGCCCGCTCGCTCAACGTACCGTTTGTGCGGCTGCTCCGCTCGTATGGTGTGGAGAGGTTTGCTTCTCTTCTAAAGCGAGTCGGGTTTACGACGCTGCACAGGGCTCCCGCGGATTACGGCCTCACCCTAATACTGGGCGGAGCCGAGACGACGCTCCTGGACGCGGCGTCAGCGTACGCGAAATTGGCGTGTGCAGCCGGTGGAGGCAACGCCGGGGAGACAGACCCATGTTCCGCCGGAGCCGCCTGGCTCACGCTCGAAGCCCTCGTAGACGTGGCCAGACCCGGACAGGAGGCGTCGTGGCAGGAGTACGCGAGCTCGCGACGGATAGCATGGAAGACGGGCACCAGCTTTGGCTCTCGCGATGCGTGGGCCATTGGCGTTACTCCGGAGTACACGGTCGCCGTATGGGCAGGCAATGCCGACGGCAGTGGCCGCCCCGAATTAAGGGGAACAGACGCTGCCGCTCCGGTTCTGTTTGAAATTTTCCAGCTGCTGCCACTGAGTTCGTGGTTTGCGGAGCCGCATCATTCTTTACGAGTGGAAACCGTTTGCGCGCATTCAGGCTACGTGGCGGGGCCAGACTGCGTAGAAACAGAGCGGGTACTCGTCCCGGCAGGAGCCAAGACTGATACGGCGTGTCCGTACTGCCGGCTCGTCGCTCTCAGTTCCGATGGTCGTTACAGGGTTCGAGCGGAAGCGGCCGGAGAATTTGGGCTGACGCTCGAGCGCCGCTTCGTACTGCCGCCAGCGATGGAGTGGTACTTTGAGCGCTCTACGATTGGGTACAAAGCTCTTCCGCCGTGGGCCCCGGGGGCTGAGGGCTATGAAACCGGGGCCATGGAATTTATGTCTCCCGAAGCCGGCTCGTCGCTATTCGTACCCATCGAGCTGGATGGAAGTCCTGGCAAAGCCGTGTTCAGGGTAGCGCATCGAGACAGGAGAGCGAAGATATACTGGCATCTTGACGGAGAATACTTAGGAGAGAGCGTAGGTGACCATCGCATGGAAGCACGGCCATTCCCGGGAACGCACGAGCTCGTAGTCGTGGACGCTACCGGCTCTAGCGCTTCACTTTCTTTTGAAGTCTACGCTCGTGAGTGATTGCGCTTTGGCTCCTTTTTGGTGTACAACGCGCTTATAGCCAGGGAGGATCCATGGATATTCCGGAAACGCTTTCGTACGATGACGTGTTGCTGTTGCCAGGCCACTCGGAGCTGTTGCCCAGAGACGCGGACGTCCGCACGAGACTGGCTGGTGACCTGCGACTCAACGTTCCCATACTCAGCGCGGCCATGGATACCGTAACAGAGGACCGTCTGGCCATAGCTCTTGCCTTGCAGGGAGGCGCGGGCGTTATTCATCGCAATTTGCCGCCAGAAGACCAGGCGGAACAGGTGTGCACGGTAAAGCGCTACCTGAACTGGATAATAGAATCGCCCGTTACCGTAGAAGAAGATCGCACCATTCGTGACGTTCGCTCCATAATGGAGCGCCACCGTGTTACCGGCCTTCCAGTACTCGATCATGGAGGCAAGCTCGTCGGAATAATAACAGCGAGGGACCTGCGTTTCAGGCGGGAAGATGAAGCCCTCGTGCGAGACGCGATGACGAGGGATCTCGTCGTGGAAACAGGCGAACCCACCCCGCGCAGCGCGCGTGAGAAGTTTGACGAGCACCGGATAGAAAAGCTTCCCGTCGTCGATGCGCAGGGCTTGCTGCGGGGGCTCATAACCGTAAAAGACATGGAGAAGCACGAGCTGTACCCGCAGGCCGCTACCGACAGGTCTGGACGGCTTATAGTGGGAGCGGCGGTTTCTCCACAGGACTTCGAGGTTCGCGTGCCTTTGCTGCAGAAGGCCCGCTGCGATTTTGTGGTACTGGACACGGCACACGGCGATACGAAGAGCGTCGCCGATGCGGTAAGCGCCATCAAAAAGCGCTATGACATCCTCGTGATAGGCGGCAACGTTGCTACGGCCAGCGGCACCAGACGGCTCGTGGATGCCGGAGCTGACGCGGTAAAAGTGGGTATCGGGCCAGGTTCGATATGCACGACGCGCATCGTCGCCGGGATAGGCGTAGCGCAGTTTACCGCGGTTCTCGACTGCGCGGCAGAAGCCGACAAGTCCGGCATACCCGTCGTAGCCGACGGTGGCATCAAGTTTTCAGGCGATATCGTCAAGGCGCTCGGCGCCGGCGCATCCACGGTGATGATTGGCAATCTGTTCGCCGGCCTCAAGGAAGCTCCTGGCGCGGAGATTATCTACGACGGGCGCATCTACAAAGAGTACCGTGGCATGGGCTCGCTCGGCGCCATCCGGTCTGGCTCCGGAGACCGTTATCAGCTGGGCAAAGACGAGTCTCCGGTACCCGAGGGCATAGAAGGTCGTGTTCCGTACAAGGGTGAGCTGGCAGAATACCTGCACCAACTCGTCGCGGGGCTCAAAAAAGGCATGGGGTATACGGGTTGCCCAGATCTGGCATCTTTGAGAAACTACAAGCGATTCGTCCGCATTACCGCGGCTGGCCTGCGGGAAAGCCACGCGCATGACGTGTCGATCATTCAGGAAGCGCCTAATTATTCCAGGCAGTGACACAAAACGCGCACGGAGTCGCAAGGCCAGAGCGCAAAGGAGAGCGGGATGAACGTAGTGGTAGTGGGAGCCCAGTGGGGCGACGAAGGAAAAGGCAAGATAGTCGACTACCTGGCTTCTGATGCCCAGATAATCGTCCGGTTTTCTGGCGGGGCCAACGCAGGACACACGATAGTACGGGGCGACGAGCAGTTTGCACTGCACCTCGTTCCATCGGGAGTGTTATACCCGGACAAGCGCGTCGTTCTCGGCACTGGTATGGTCATAGACCCGGAAGCGCTGTTTGCGGAGCTCGGTATGCTGGCTGACCGCGGCATAGACTGGGCCGGGAGGGTCTTCGTATCTGACCGGGCCCATATCGTGCTGCCGCGGTACCGCGAACTGGACAAGGCCATGGAGACCGCACGCAAGAGACCCATAGGCACAACGGGGCGCGGAATTGGTGTAGCGTACTCCATGAAATCGTCTCGCGATGGCGTCAGGCTCGCCGATATGTTTGACGACGAGCGTCTGGAAAACCTGGAACCTGGCGACGTCGAGTATATAAAAACCTGGCGTGACAAGCTTGCTCCGCTGTCTATAGACCTGACCAGCTTTCTGGCGACCCACAGAAATACGTACTGTCTGTTCGAAGGCGCGCAGGGCGCCCTCCTTGACCTGGATTCCGGCACCTATCCCTTTGTATCAAGCGGCATGTCAGGTGCCTCAGGCGCGGCGGCGCAGGGTGGTATCGGGCCGCGTAGACTGGATAAAGTGCTCGGCGTGTTCAAGGCGTACTCAACGCGCGTCGGGAACGGCCCGTTTCCAACGGAGTTTGACGAAAACAGCCAATCGGCGCTGTGTCAGTTCGTGCGGGAGACGGGTAGGGAATACGGCGTTACGACGGGACGGCCCCGCCGCTGCGGCACCCTGGACCTCGTTGCCCTGCGCTACGCGTGCCTGGCCAACTCCATCGACGCGCTCGTCCTCACGCACCTGGACGTATACGACACGCTGGACACCTTTGAAGCCTGCGTCGCGTACAGGGTTCGCGGCAAGATTGTCGAACATTTTCCCGCGTCGGTTCGGGACCTTTCCGATGCCGAACCTATACTGCGAACCTTCCACGGCTGGAAGCAGTCGCTCAAGGATGTGCGTGAATACGACGAGTTGCCCAGGGAAGCCCGAGACTACGTGTCATTTATAGAAGAATACACGGAGACGCCCATCGAAATTGTATCAGTAGGCTACGACAGACGCGATACAATCGTCAGGAAGTCACCGTGGACCAGATACTGATACTGGACTACGGTAGCCAGTATACGCAGCTGATAGCCAGGCGTGTGCGGGAGCTGGGCGTGTATACAGACATCGCTCCTGGTGATTCCCCCCTGGATGCGGAGCGCCTTCGCAACGTCAAAGGCATCATCATGGGAGGTTCCCCGTGGAGCGTCTACGATGAAGGCGCTCCCGTGCCCGACTCTGCTTTGTATTCACTCGGGATACCCGTGTTGGGGGTCTGTTACGGCGCCCAGCGCATGACGCGCGACTACGGCGGGTCTGTATCAACGCTCGCCGATCGCGAGTACGGCAAGCGCCCCGTCGTGTTGACTGAATCAGACCCCCTGTTTGCCGGGGTTGCTTCATCGTTCCAGAGCTGGATGAGCCACGGGGATTCTATAGAAAGCCTGGCTCCGGGATTCAGGGTCGTGGCGACTACCGACAACGGCATACCTGCGGCTATAGTCCACGAGAGCTTGCCGCTCCGCGGCGTGCAGTTTCATCCAGAAGTTACGCACTGCGAGCACGGAAACGATATACTGGCAAACTTTGTATTTGGCATTTGCTCCTGCGAGCGCTCATGGACTATGCAGCGCTACGTAGACGAAGCGCGAGACGCGCTTCGTGAAAGGGTGGGAGCATCTCCCGTTCTGCTGCTCATTTCAGGCGGTGTCGATTCTACCGTCGCAGCCGCCCTGCTCCTTAAAACGCTTGATCCAGATCTCGTGCACCTGCTGTACATCGATACGGGGTTGATGCGAAAAAACGAGAGCGCAGAGGTAATGAGCACGCTCAATGCCCTCGGCGCCACGCACGTCAACCGGGTAAACGCCGAGGAAGACTTTTTGTCGGCCCTCGCCGGCGTGTCAGACCCCGAGGAAAAGCGGCGAGTCATAGGGGATATGTTCATAACTGTGCAGCAGCGGGAAGTGGAGCGCCTGGGCTTGGGAGACGACTACTTTCTCGCGCAAGGCACCTTGTATACCGATCTCATAGAGTCGGGTAAGGGGGTGGGCACAAAAGCCCACGTTATAAAAAGCCACCACAACGTTCGCTCTCCGCTTGTGGAGAAAAAGAGAATTGAAGGACGTATAGTGGAGCCACTTGATCGGCTGTACAAAGATGAGGTGCGGGCGCTGGGCCGTGTGCTTGGCGTCGACGAAGCCGTCGTCTCGCGTCACCCGTTCCCCGGCCCCGGGCTTGGTGTCAGAGTGCTGGGAGAAGTGACGCGTGAAAAATGCGATACGCTACGGGATGCGGATGACATATACACACGCGAGCTGCGCACCCGCGGCCTCTACGATCGCATCTGGCAGGCCTTCGCGGTTCTGCTGCCGGTGCGCTCGGTCGGTGTAGCTGGTGACGTCCGTCGCTACGGCTGGACGGTAGCCCTGCGCGCGGTGGCGTCCAGCGACGGTATGACAGCCGATGTATTCGAGTTTCCACTGAAAGACCTGCTCGAAATTTCCGCCATGATTACCAACAGGGTACCAGCGGTGGGCCGAGTCGTCTACGATATATCGAGCAAGCCTCCCGCTACTATTGAGTGGGAATAAGGCTCCAGCGCGATATGGGGTGTTTGCAGCACTGGACTTACGCGTCAGTGTTCTATGATGATGCGGTTTGCTGTTCTGTCCAGGCGGAAACGGGTCTTTTTGAGCGGCTCGTCTACGCTCAGCCTGATATGACAAATGGTGATGATGACGCCAGGATACACCGTGCCGCGCACCTCGACTACCGCCGCGTCGTCTATATCGACCCGTTTTGACAGTTCGCCAATATTGGCGGCCAATTCGCGGAGTTTTGCGTCCACATCGTCGCGGGCTTTGAGAACAGCGGGTTCTGGTCGATTCGTAGCCATTGTCTGCAGTCGCGCGAGCTTAACCGACAACTCTCGAAGCGCCGCCCCCGCCTGATCCAGCTTCTGCTGTATCGTAAAGTCAACGCCAACGTTGATTATGGTGACGGGTTTGGTAGCTCCTCCAAGGAAGCCACAGACGACGCCGTGCGTGGCAAAGATCTCGCCGCCCACGATTCGACCTTTATCGCCCATGGCGAGATGGCCGAGGGCGTACATCCTTGAACCTACGATAGAACCGGGAATTTCGGCGTTGCCACGAACAGCCACGCGCGCGTTTTCTATGAATTTTGCCTTGAGGTTGCCTCCAACGCGGACCTGTCCCTGGTCTTTTCCAATTATTCCCTGCGCGCAGATGAGGTCTCGTTTGGCGCTGACGTCAAAGGCGTCCATCGTTTCCTTTATGGAAATAGAGCCGCCAGAATACACCTTGAAGCCGGGTGCGACGCCTCCCTCTATCACTACGTCACCGGGAAACAGGACGTGACCAACTCGGTAGTCAACGTGCCCCTTGATGATGAGGACTTCTTCTACGCTGATTTTCTGAGCTTCTACGATCACGCGGCCTTCGGAGGTAGCCAGGATTTCATCGTCAACGCGTTCCACATTCTTGCCCAGCGTGTAATTCTGCACCGCGTCCCGGGTAAAGGAAATTGGCTTGCCAGTTACGTCAATGCCGGCAACGCCGTCTCGCTGAGCTATTACCGTACCTATGCGCTCACCTTTTTTTACAACCAGGACCGGACTGATGGTCTTCCAGTCAACGGATAGTTCATCGTCGGAAACTGGTCTGAATCCGGATACGAAGCGATCTTCCACGACAATGTGTTCCGGGTGTTCTGAAACAGGAGGCTGTCCTTTTGCGACCAGGACGTCGCGCTGGATACGATGTTCGGTATTCGAGTCGAGTATATGTTCGGTTAGGTCGTCCCATACTACGCCGTTGGTTACGCCGAGACGCGTAAGAAGCTCCGCCACGAAATCCGGAGTGAGCGGGGCGCCTTCTCCAATTGGTGGGTATAGAGTCGCGGTGGCGGACGTACCATCTGCGGCAATGACTATATCTATATTTCCGTCATCCTTGCGACGGCCACCCGAGAAGGATATACCTTGTATATCTCCGCCATGATTGGCCGTACCGCCCTGGTCGCTCGTCACCCTTACAGCCCTCCTATCCCAGTATCGGATCAAAATTGATCGATCTTGCCAAAAATCAAAAGCGACAGCATACTGGTGCCAATGCGAGACGCTTCATCAATAGCAAACAGACGAGACCGCCTTAAAATAATACTCCGCCTTCTGCGTGAGAACCGGGTGGAATCTCAGGAAGAGCTCTTGGGGCTCCTTGAAACACACGACATATTCATCACGCAGGCCACCTTGTCCCGTGATCTGAAGCTCCTCAAGGCCAGCAAGGTGGGTGCCGGCTCGGAGGGATATTTCTACGCGGTGCCTTCAGATGACGAACTGCGGCGTCGCGGCGAAATACACGGCCAGGATTTTATTCGAGGCTATGTTTCAATAGACTGGAACGACAACTTCGTTGTTATAAAGACATTTTCGGGGCATTCAGCTCCCGTAGCGCTCGCCCTGGACAACCTGGGGCTGGAAGGCGTGCTGGGAACGATAGCCGGGCAAGACAATATCGTGTTCGCCGCCTTGCGCACCGGATATTCTGGCGAAGATTTCCTGCGGGACCTGAAAACGCGTATTCCAGAGCTGGACGAGGACTGAGACAGGTCGAGCTTACGCGCTTTGTTGCTATGAGCCGTGTCGTCCTGTCATCTGTTCGTGTTCCTCCAGTACGTGTTCTACGAGATCTTGTAGCTTCCAGCCCAGATTTGTTTCCGTACTCATGGCAAAAGCTATTTCATCCTTGAGTTCCAGAGCCGCTTTTACGGCCCGCATCGCCAGTACCGCTTCATCCTGCGTGAGGCCGTGCATGACCACTACTTTGCCCGGTGTGCTATCCATAGCAATACTGTATACGCGTATTCCGCTCCTGGCAAGGTTGCTTGCCATAGACGACTCGCGATTGTATTTTATGTACATGAATGTCAAACACCCGCGTGCCACAACGGTGGCCGTGGTGTATGGTTTGAAAGATGGAGATAACGAACAATGGATTATGATAAATTTACGCTCAAAGCACAGGAAGCCATTCAGTCGGCACACGCTCTGGCTCAGAAGGCCGATCATTCACAAATAGAACTCGAGCACCTGCTTGTCGCGCTCATAGATTCAGAGGGATCCGCGGTGCGGCCGCTCCTGGAAAGACTGGGAGCCCCGGTTGATGCGCTTCGAGCCCAGCTAGAAGAAGTCCTGGCAAAGCGTCCCAAAGTGTACGGCCACGCGGCGCAGGTCTACCTGTCTCCCGCCGCGGGGAAAATGCTCGCCAAGGCTGAGGGTGAAGCATCCGCGCTCAAGGACGAGTATGTTACCGGCGAGCACATGCTGATGGCCATGCTGGATGACGACGGCTCTGTAGGGCCGATGCTCAAGAATTTTGGCATAACCAAAACCGGTATACTTGAAGCTCTCAAGACGATACGCGGCAACAGGACGGTACAAGACCAGGCCGCGGAGGAAAAGTACCGCGTTCTGGAGAAATATTGTCGCGATCTGACAGCGCTCGCGCGGCGCGAAAAACTCGATCCGGTTATAGGGCGCGATGAGGAAATCCGCCGGGTGATGCAGGTTTTGTCGAGGCGTACCAAAAACAATCCGGTGCTCATAGGAGAGCCTGGTGTTGGCAAGACCGCCATCGTAGAAGGTCTGGCGAGGCGTATTGTATCTGGAGACGTACCCGATTCGCTCAAGCGCAAGAAACTACTCGCGCTCGATCTGGGCGCTCTCATTGCC
>JAFGUM010000396.1 GCA_016938515.1 Spirochaetales bacterium
CGTTTTACCTCCTATCGTCATGCCACCAGCTTCTGGACCCCCGCCTTAGCGGGGGTAACGGGTAGTGGTGCTACCTCCATGCCTACATGTCCTTCTCCCAGCTCAACCGCTAATTCCCGATACCGTCATTCCCGCGAATTAAGGGCTCCTCCCCGTGAAGGCGGGGACGGGAATCCAGCCTCTCCCACCAGCTCCGGATACAGATCCCGCCACTGGGGATTAACCTTCTCGATCAAGTTGATCTTCCATTGTCGGTGCCACTTCTTCAGCTGTTTCTCCCGGGTGATAGCGGAATACATGTTTTCATGAAGCTCGAAATACACCAAGTGGTGAACAAAGTACTTGCGAGTAAAACCATCGGCCAAGTGGTTTTTATGTTCCCAGATGCGTTTTACAAGATTGCTGGTCACGCCAACGTACAGCGTACCGTTCCGTTTACTGGCGAGAATGTAGGTGCAGGGTTGCCTGTCCATGGCGATATCTCCTTTCGGCTTAGAGCGATGTTCAGTGTAATAGATTCCCGCCTTCGCGCACTGCTGTCCGGAATAATTTTTCATAACAGAGCTCCCTGTCTTTCAAGGAAGGCCTGTCGCTCCCGCTGGCGTCTTCGCCAGACGCTATACTCGGTTTCCGGGCGCTGAAACAGCGTCGCCCCCAGCATAACGACGCAATCTTTCAGCCTGCTCGTCGCTCGGTGCCGAGCGTGGTAGAACCAGACCAACAAATAGGTGATCAGGGCAATGTAAATCTGCGTTCTCACCGCCGTTTCGCTGCGTCCGAAGAACCGCTTGATCTTCAGGTTCTGCTTCAGCCATTTAAAGAACAACTCGATCTGCCACCGGTCCTTGTAGAGCGCCGCTATGTCAGCCGCCGAACGCGTGAAGTTGTTCGTCGCCAGCACCAAGGGCGTCTTGCCCTCTCGGGCCACAGTGACGCGCCGTAGCGCCGTTGCGTATCGGTTGCGGCGCTTACCACCCGGGTGCCGGTTACTCAGGACCACCCGCTCATCGGCCAAAACCGTGGCGGAAGCCTTCTCGGGGACGGCATAGGCTTCCACAACGCGCGTAGCCGCGTTGCTCTTAAACCGTGTCACAAAGGCCGCGCCGGCCTTCTCGAGCTTGTACCACCAGTTGTAGTCACAGTAGCCCTTGTCGAATACGTACGTTGCACCCCGCTCAAGGTCCATCTCCCGCGCATCTTCAATGTCGTTGACGTTAGGGGCGGTGATATGGCTGTACACCGGCGCCGCCTGGTCCGGGCAGTAGAGCATATGCACCTTCAGCCCTTGGGTACGGCGGGTACACTGACTGGCGGCCCAATCGTCATAACCACGCCCTTTAAGCGAAATCGGTGTCGAATCCAGCAAATACAGCATGGCCTTGACTTCTCGGCGAACCTTGCGATGGGCTCGGGCCAGCAATCGTTCACTTAACCTCGCGTACAGCCTCTCGTCGCGCTTGGCGTTAGCGTCGGCCAGGGTGGAGCGCTTCACCTGCCGTGTTCCCAGGTGGTAGTGACACGTGGGGTGGCTGTTAAAAGCCACTTCGAGCTCACGCAGGCTGCGACTACCCGACAGTTGGCCGTACATCATCGCGACCAACTGGTCCCAGCTGCGGAAGCCTTTGCTATGCCGGTCGGTCCCGTACTCCTCCACCAGCGAATCAAAGAGATTTCGCGGAAGGTCTTTCATTAGCTCGCCGAATCGGGTATTCCTATACATGTTGTGGGCCTCGTGCTTTTTGAGTCGTCAACTCGGAGTTTTACCTCCAAA
>JAFGUM010000397.1 GCA_016938515.1 Spirochaetales bacterium
ACAGCGTCGCGCTCTCGAAATGGCAATCTCGGGAACGCGACGGTACGTATTCTGGTTTACACGAGACCTCTGCCCCGGAGCAGCGCTTGTACATCGGGGTCTCTCCCCCTGAATGCGCGGTAAGCTTCGGCGGGATCCAGGGTATTGCCCGCGGACAGGATATAGCGCTTGAAGGTGGCTGCCAGTACCGGGTTGAACACATCACCCGATGCTTCGAAGGCTTCAAAGCCATCCGCATCCAGCACTTCCGCCCACATATACACGTAGTAGCCCGCGGCATAGCCGTTGTCTGCAAACAAATGCCTGAACTGTGGTAGTCGGTGACGCATTCCTACGGCTTCGGGTACCTCGAGGCGCTTGCATTCGGCCATTTCAAAGGCTGACAGGTTGAGCGATGCGGGATCAGGGTGCTGGTGCAGCGACATGTCTATCAGCGCGCACGAGGTGTACGCGACCGTGAGGAATCCCTGGTTGAAGTGCTCGCTCTTCTTTATGAGCGAAATAAGTTCATCGCTGATGGCTTCTCCCGTCGTAGCGTGTATCGCGTGCTTCTTGAGGATTTGAGGCGTCAGCGCCCAGTGTTCGTTTATCTGGCTCGGAAGCTCCACAAAATCCCTGAGTACGTTGGTGCCGGCGAGCCGGTTGTACGTGACACTGGACAAGAGCCCGTGCAGGCCATGGCCAAATTCGTGGAACAGCGTGCGCACGTCGTCAAGTGAAAGCAGCGTTGGTTTTCCGGCGGGTGCTTTTGCGAAGTTATTGTTGTTGATTATTATCGGGTATTCGAGGCCGCCGGGTCTGTTTCTGGACTGACCACGGAATTCGCTCATCCACGCGCCTCCGCGCTTGGTGGGACGGGCGAAGGTGTCGGTAATGAAGACGCCGACTATGCCGCCGGTCGACGCGTCATTGACCTCGTATAGGCGCGCGTCTGGATGGTGTAGCGGGACGTTCTGTATCTCCTTGAAGGTAATACCGTATAACCTGCCCGCCGCGTCGAACATGGCTTCCGTCATACGGTCAAGCTGGAAATAGGGTTTGAGCTCTGCTTCGTCGAGTTTGTACCGCTCTTGCCTGAGCTTTTCTGCGTAATAATGCCAGTCCCATCCTTGTACAGGTCCGGAGAATCCTTCGCGCGCGGCGATGGCTTCCAGGTCTTTCTGCTCTTCAAGGGCCCTGAGCCGCGCGGGTTTCCATACTCGCATGAGCAGGTCGTCTACCGCGGCTGGCTTCTTGGCCATGCGGTCTACCAGCGCGTAGTCCGCGTAGTTTTTGTATCCCATAAGGCTCGCGAGTTCCGCTCGCAGGCGTATTATTTTTTCTGCGACCGGGCGGGTATCACGCTCGGGGCAGCTCTCTCCACGCGCTTTGAAGGCGCGCCAGACGTGCTCGCGCAGGTCGCGTCGTGTTGAATACGTGAGGAAGGGGTCAACGAGCGATGGTGACAGGTTAATCGCGTAGCCGTCGATGCCCTTGTCAGCAGCTACGGACCTGGCGGCGTCGAGTACCGATTCCGGAAGACCGGCGCGGTCGGCTTCTGTCTTCAATTCAAGGCAGAACGCCGCTTCGTCACCGAGCACGGCCTGGCTGAAGGTGGTAAAAAGGCTGGCGAGTTCTTCTGTTATCGCCGCGTATCTCGCCCGCGCGTCACCCTTGAGCAGCGCGCCTTCCATCACGAAGTCCAGGTGCACCCGTTCGAGCAGGCGCATCTCTTCGCCCCCGAGTCCGAGTTCGTGGCGCTTCTGGTACAGCTCGTCAACTCGTTTGAAGATGCCTTCGTGCAAGCTTAGCCAGCTCTGGTGCGCCGCTATTTTGGGCATCAGTTCACGCTCGGCCGCTTGCAGTGCATCGTTGGTCTCGCTGGCGGTAAGGTTGAAAAACACGCCCGCTACGCGCGCGAAGTCCTGCCCCGCCCTGTCGAGCGCCGCCACGGTGTTCTGGAAGGTCGGTGAAGCTGGTTCGGTGGCTATGGCGTCTACTTCTGTGCGGTGCGTGGCCATCGCGGCTTCAAACGCGGTGGCAAAGTGCTCGGGTTCAATCGCGTTGAATGGGGGGAGTCCGTACGGAGTTTCCCACGTGCTCACTAGTGGATTGGTATTCATAAGAAGGGATTATCAGGGGCTTGTTGTGTCGTCGTCAAGGTACAAGCTGCGTATAATGAGTAGAATGCGCGCTTGAATGGGTATTCTGGCGCGTGCTAGGATGAACCTCTGATGAACTACCGTATATCCAGCGACAAGCTTATAATATTCGGCTACTTTCTGTCGGTAATAGCTCTGGGCACAGGTATGCTTACGCTGCCATGGGCGTGGGGAGGTGCCGGTAGGCTGGGGATGCTGAACGCGTTGTTCACGGCGACCAGCGCCGTGTGCGTAACAGGCTTGATCGTGGTCGATACGGCTCAGTTTACGCTGTTCGGGCAGACGGTCATAGTAATGTTGATACAGTTTGGCGGTCTGGGAATCGTTACGTTTGCGACGTTGTTCGTGGCTCTGCCACGACGGACGGTGTCGCTCGTCAACCGTGGAATAATAAAGGAAATGTACATAGACGAGGTAGAGAAGAATCCCCGGTTCATCATCCGCACGATTATTCTTAGTACTCTTGTAATAGAGTTGATTGGATACCTGTTCATGAGCGCCAGGTTCAGGCAGCTGGGCATCGAGGGGTATCGATTCAGCGCGGCGTTTCACGCGGTTTCTGCGTTCTGCAATGCGGGCTTCTCAACGTTTAGTGATGGGCTTAACGGGTTTGTAAATGATTACCTGGTTACGAC